>DASQYE010000739.1:0-8986 GCA_035639355.1 Pyrinomonadaceae bacterium | reverse complement strand
GCCTCCTGCGCGATCCTGTAAATCTGTATCTTCACGCCCGGCGCTAGAGTCATGCGCTCCTCCAGCCCCTCGTCGCACACGAACTCATACTCGAACTTGCATTCGGGAGGCGCATGCGTGACGGCGTTTGCGAGAGCCCATTCGAGCGCCGCCGCCAGTCCGACGTTCTCCAGTACGGACGGGCTCAGGTCTTCGCAGATGCGCCGGATTTCACCCGACACGGATTCGATCTCGGCGCGAAAGACGGCGCGGTCTGCGCCCGCCGTGTGACCGTTTCCGGCCTGTTCGGCCGGGAGTTGATCGGCGAGCAGAAGCAGATGGCGAAGGTCTGCCAGGGTTTGATCGTGCAGGTCGCGTGCGATGCGCCGCCGCTCTCGCTCCGCCTCGTTGGCCAGTTGCAGACGCGCTCCCGCCAGCTCGCGATTGGCTTTGCCCAGGGCCGAGCTTGCGCGCATGATTCTCCTGTGCTCTATGATGGCCCAGACGAGGGCGACGAGCGCGAGCGTCAATAGCACGGAGAGCGCAGTCGTCGTCCAGGGAAAAGGCGCGCGGGCTATATGGAACTCGAAGGTGAGAGGCGCGGACGCGACCAGGTCTTTTGTGAAGGCGCGGACTTCCACGCGGTACGGCCCCGGCTTGAGGTTATCCATCAGGAACTGCGAATCCGCAGAGAGCTTTCTTTTTATCACGCGGCCCGCTCCGTCGCGCAAAAGAAAGGCGTATTGAAACTGCTCCGGGTAGGTACGGCTGCTGAGCGCGGTGACATCCAGCGCGAGACTGTTCTGCGGGTAATCGAGGCTGATGCCACGACGTAGCTCTTCGGGCTGATGCACGCGACGGCTGAGAAGGCGCGTTACGACGAGCGAGGGGGCGGCCTTTCCGGGGCTGTAGCGAACGATGCCGCGCGTCGTCCCTATCAGTAAGGATTCATGCCCGTCGCTGCCGGCGAGCAGCCGCAGCAGGGCGAAAGCCTTCTGTGACGATAAGCCCTGCTCGACATCCAGTTGCGAGAGCAGGACGCCCGCCTGTTCATCTATGACGAGCCGCAGCAGCCCGCCGCCAGAGGTCGCACACCAGACATCGGAATGCGCGCCGCCCTGATCGCCTACGACGACGTGTCGCACATCGGCGTCGGCCGCCGTCTTCAACAGCTCGCCCGAGCGATAGCGATAAAGGCCGTTTGAGGTCGCGAACCAGAGCCCCTGCTCGCTGTCGCCGTCGATAGCCCAAACGGCGCTGCCCTTCGTTTTTTCCAGCGCCGCTCCCTGCGTCACCTGCTTACCGTCGAAGACGAAGACCCCTAAGCGCGCCGTGCCGATCCAGAGTCTCTTGTCCTTGTCCGCGTGCAGGCTGGTGACTTCGCGCAGGGCCTTATCCGCCGTGTCGCCCGGCCACACGAGCGTGCGGCGATCATCCGGGCCCAAGCGTTCTATACCGCGACCGTAGATGGCTATGTATGCCGCGCCCTGAAAAGTGCGTATGGCGCGCACGCTCTCGCCGGGTGTGCCCGCGTCCTCTTCTTCTTTCTCTTCTTCCTTTTCCTCTTCTACCTGCCCGCCTTCCTCACCGTCGGCGTCCGTCTCCTCGTCAACGGTCTCGGCGTCAGGGTCGGGCTGTAGCTTCACGTCTATGTAAAGACCGCTCGACGAGCCGACCAGGAGCCTGCCCTGCGTGTCCTCTGCGATGGCATAGACGGTTTTAGTATTGAATCGTCCGAAGGGCTGCCAGCGGGAGGCTGCCTGATCGTAGATGAAGAGCCCGCGATTGGTTCCGCACAGCAGCCTGCCGTCACCGGTTTGATAGAGCGTGCGCACGAAATTGCTCATGCGGTCTGAAGAAACGTCCTCATTATGCGGGCTCTGCGGATCGTAGCGGCACACGCCCCTGTCCGTGCCGAACCAGACGACGCCCTCGCCGTCCACGAAAACGGCCAGGATATTGTCCGAGCGCAAGCCCCCGGCCGTGCTTTCAAAGGTGAAGCGCGCGACCGTCTGCGAGTCGCTGTAATAAATCGCGCCGTGCCCTTCCGTTCCGACCCACAGGCCGCCTCCCGCGTCGGCCCTCAACGCTTTGACCGTGCCGGCTTCCGTGCCCGTCCTCCTGGGATGCGAGGGATCGCTCGCATCGTAGAGCCCGCGCGCCCGCGCGCCGAGCCACAAACGACCCTTCGCATCCGTCTCAAGGGCGTTGACGAAAAAGGGGCGCGGGCTGCCCTGTACCTCTTTTATGGAATCGCCTTCGATCTTGAGCAGCCCACGGCTGTGCGTCCCTACGAGCAGCGCGTCGCCGCTTGTGGCGAGGCTGGTGAGGGGCAGCGATCCGGGTTTGTCCGCGTCTGCGCTTTCCAGCGGCGTGCCGGGGAAAGAGCGCACGGCCAGACGGCCCTCCGCTGCGCTACGGCATTCAAAGATCACTCCCTGCCCGGTCGCCAGGAACGCGCGCCCGCGCTCGGGCGTTATGATGGCGGTCACGGCTTTGCCCTCCGTCTCGGTGATCGGCTGGAAATCGCCCGCGACCAGCCGCGCCGCGCCCTCCTCCGTGCCGATCCACAAGACCCCTTCCTGATCGACCTTGAGCACGAGCACACGACGCGCGAGCAAACCTTCGGAAGCTATCGTTTGTGTCCGTCGTCCGTCGAATTTCGCAAGGCCGCGCGCGGTTCCGAACCACATGACGCCCTCGCCGTCTTGAGCGATGGCGTGTACCTGGTCGGACGGCAGGCCGTGAAAGAGCGTCACCGCGCCCCATTGATGAAGATTTCCGGCGCGCGCCGCCGACTCGTCAGCGCCGTTTTCGGCCCGCGTCAATGTCGTTGCGACGATCAGTAGGGTTGAGAAGCAGAGGGCAAACAGTCGCGCGGCCTGAGAGGCGCGAAGGCGGCGCTGTGAAGCGATGCGCCCGGAGCGGAACGGCTTCGCAAGCCGAAAGTCGCAGAGGCGACGAGGCGCGCTCTGCACCTTCTCGCCCGGATTATTCCCCTCCTGGATCCTTGCCGTCCGCTTCGCGTAACGCCGCGCGCAAAGAGAGCCCGCTCGCCGGTCGTCTCCTGCTACAGCGTCGCCTTCGCGCCCGTGCGTCTTCACATTCGCTTCTCCCGAAAACAGGCTTTTCAGCCGCCGCGCTTGCGCTCCTCTTCCAGGAAACGCTTGCGGTCGCGCTCGATCCAGGCCCCAAGCTCGCGCTCGGCCGTCTCCAGCTCGTCCGAGTTGATGAGGCCGCGACGCAACGCCTCGAAGAAGGCTCGCGTGCGCACGTTGTAGGCGAGCTTGTCATAGGCCTCGTTCGGCGTCCCTTCGGGCGTCGTGGTGAACAGTTTTTCGTAGAGCGTGGCGAGGCGGCTTTCGACGCCGCGCAAAGAGAGGCTGCACTTGCGCGCGATGGCCCAGTTCGACAGGCCCAGCGCCAGGTAGTAGAGCGCTTCGGCCTCGAACTCGGTCAGCAGCGGGCGCTTGAAAGAGTCTTTGAAGGCGGGGTCGATCATGTCCGCGCCGTCTTCGAGCACGGCGGCGACGAAACGCAGAAAGCGAGACTCAGGATTGTTCTTGTGTATGAAGCCGTAGGCGGGCGGCGGATCGACCGAGCGTATAATCTTGCGAATCTCGTTGATGTAAACCTCGTGCGGGAACTGCGTCCAGAAGATGATGCGCGCCGCCGGGAATTCGCGCCAGATGGCGCGCGCCGCCTTGACGCCCGACAACTGCGGCATCTGTATGTCCAGCACACACAGCTCCGGCCTGTGCTTGAGCGCAAGCTCTACGGTCTGTTCGCCGTCGCCCGCCTCTATCACGGGCGCGTAAGCGGAGAACTCCCGCTCAAGAATCTCGCGCAGGTAATGGCGCTGCGCCACGTTGTCTTCGGCAATCAGAATGGACATAAAAGAAAGACCCGGCGTCCGCCTCTCCCTCAGCTTCTCAACGGCTTCCGGCCGGAAGCTTCAATGGACGCGCCGCTGATTGTACTTCAAGACGCTCCCCGAGCTACACCGTTCTTACTCCCTGCCGGGCGCGACGGTCAATGTGGTTAACCACAGCCGTAGAAAGCCTGACACGTAAAGGAGCGCAGAGGGTAGCCTGCCTCAGGGCTGTCAGCTTCCGCGTAGCCGCCGCTTAGAGGCGCGCGGATAATCGCGTGCAATGTGGTCTCGATCCCTACAAAGACGTGTCTCTTCGCCGCTCGCGCCGGCAGTGGCCGGTTTGCTCCTCATCCCGGTCGTGTCGCTCGCGTGGCGTCTGGTTGGGTTGACGCCGGGCGTCGCGGGCGGCGAAGAGACACCCGCCAATCAAAGGATGAAGGCGGAAGGCGGAAGACGCAAGACCACGAAAGAGATTATGAATCCAGCGGCGTCCGGGGCGGAAAGCGCGCGGCCCTTTGTGGCTGATTTGACCGATTCGGATAAGGACGGCATTCCTGACGGCGCGGAGCTGGCTGCTTCGAGCGAGCGTGAAAATTTCCGCCGGTGGTTCACCGCCATCGCAGAGATGCAGTTCTACCGCTTGAGCGATCAGTGGAACGCGGAGCAGCGTGATTGCGCCGGGCTCGTCAGGTTCAGCTGGCGCGAGGCTCTGCGCCGTCACGACCGCCAGTGGTTCCGGCGTATGGGCCTGGAGGGCTACGAATTGATCGCCGCCGACGCGGGCTCGATCACTTTAGAGCGCAGCCCGCTCGGCGACAGGCTTTTTCGCACGGGCGCGGGCCCATACCGGGAGAGCGACCTCGCTTCGGGCATGTTCTCGGAGTTCTCGGACGCTCGCAGCCTGAAGGATTTCAACTCCCGTTTCATCAGTCGCGACCGCAGGCAGGCGCAGCCGGGCGACCTGCTCTTCTTCTTTCAACCCCGCGCGCGCAAATCTCCCTTTCACATGATGATCTTTTTGGGCGAGGCGCACACGGCCTCCGAAGGGGCGCGCGACTGGGTGGTCTATCACACGGGCGCTGGCGCGACCGACGCGGGCGTGGTTAAGAAGGTGCGGCTCGGCGTGCTCGATCGTCACCCGGACGAACGCTGGCGGCCCGTCTTGAGCAATCCGAATTTTCTGGGATTCTACAGGCTGAAGATTCTTGATTGAAGGTTAAGGCAAGGGCCCAGGTCTCTGAGGGAGGGTATCGCGAGTGCTTCAACTTCGTCCACGCTTTCGTCCACGCTGGCAGATGAACCTGGAGACGCGACGCGCCTTGAGGGCGACCGTCACCTACATGGCGATCATCATCGCCGCGTTCGCATTTAACTTCTACCGCGTGCGCGCCCGTAACGCGGCGAGCGAGACGACGGAGCAAGCGGCCGCCGATGAGCGCGCGGCGAACCCCGAAGCAAAGCCCTTCTTCTCTTTGACGACCAATCGCACCTTTGCGCCGACGGAACGCGCGCGCCTGTGGGCCAGCTTTCAGGGCGTAGACCAGCTCGACTTTCGTGTTTATCGCGTCAACGACCCCGTGAAATTCTTCCAGCAGTTGGACGACCCGCACCAGGTCGGAGAAGAGGAGAAGGAAGAGATCGAGAGCGGCTATCGTCAAAGGCTTCCGGTCATGGAGACGACGCGCTCCCTGAAAGACTGGATTTACGCGGCGATTAAGACGTATGTCCGCCAGCAGCTCAAACACGATCACCGCCAGGCTTTCAATCAGAAGTTTCGCGCCAGCTCCCTTTCCCAAAGAACCCCGCTCAACGTGGCCGATTACGCGCGCGTCCCCCTGCTCAACCCCAGCCAGCTGGTCAGCAGTTGGCGCGAAAAGCTGCCTTCGACCGAAGACAGGTACGACGGGCGCACGATCTCGCTGGGAAAGCGCGAGCCCGGTGTCTACCTGGTCGAAGCGGTCAATGGTGATCTGCGCGCTTACTGCGTCGCCATCGTCACCGATCTGACGATGGTGCAGAAGACGACCAGTAATGGCGAAGTGCTCACCTACGTCGTCGATCGCCGGACTGGCGCGCCGCGCGCGGGCGCACACGTACTGCTGCTGCGCGACAAGGAAACGCTCGCCGACGGCGTGACCGATCAGGCGGGCATCTTCAAAACCGAGGTCGAGAAGAGGGCGCGAACCTCCGAGCCAGGGGAAGGGCCAGACGCCGGAGAGGGAGATAGTCACCGCGATTCCTACCTGGTCATGGCGAGCGACCATGACAGCTTCGCCATCTCCGATCTGGATTCGTTCTACTTCGGCGCGTATGGCGAAGGCTATGACCAGAGCCTGACCGGCTACATCTACACGGATCGTCCCATTTATCGCCCGGAACAGAAGATTTACTTCAAAGGGATTCTAAGGCGCTGGGGCAAGCAGGGCTACGAGATGGTCGAAGGCACGAGCGTCAGCGTGACGATAGAGGATTCCGACGGCGGAAAGCTCTCCGAGCAGAGTCTGGCTCTCTCTTCGCGCGGTACGTTCGCGGGCGAGCTGGACATCCCGGCCGAAGCCCCGCTCGGCACCTACCAGATCACGGCAAGCACGGGCACGAGCACCGCCAGCCACTACTTCTCCATAGAGGAGTACAAGAAGCCCGAGTATAAAGTGACGGTCAAGGGCCCCAAACAATTCGCAATGGTCGGCGAGCGCGTGCGCTTCTCGGTTGACGCGCGCTACTTCTTCGGCGCGCCCGTGGCCAATGCGGACGTGAAGTATTACATCTATCGCTCGCGCTATTACCATTACTGGCTGGGCGAGGCGGACGAAGACGACGGGCTCGGCGATACGGCGCTGATGAACGATGCGGGCGACGACGGCGATGACGGCGGCGGCTACTACGAGGGCTACGGCGGCGGCGATATAGCCGACGAGGGCGAGGCCCGTCTTGATGCCAGGGGACACTTGGCCGTCGATTTTGAAGTGCCGCTGCCCGAAGATACGGACGAGTGGGACTACACCTACAGGCTTGAGGCGCAGGTCACGGACGCCGCGCGCCGGGAGATGCAGGCGAGCGCCAGCTTCACAGGCACGCGCGGGCGCGCCCTGGCGAGCGCTCAGCCAGAACGCTACATCTATTACCAGGGCGACCAGGCCCGCATAAAAGTCAGGACGGCCGATTATCTGGGCCATCCCGTCCCCGCCAAAGTGACGCTCAAGTTTATAGAGCGCCGCTGGGAACGCGTCGAAAAGGAGGACGGGGCCGGCGGCAAGTACACGGACTACGTCGGGAGCGAGCGCGAGCTTTCAAGCGCCGAAGTGGAAACCGGGGCCCAGGGGCTTGCGACCTATGATTACACCGTCCCCACGTCGGGCAGTATCCACATCAAGGCCGTCCTGCATGAAGCGGACAGAGATGTCACGAGTGGCGGCGGCTCGTTCTGGTCTCCGGCCCGCAGGGGAGAACTGGGCGAGCTCTCCTTTCGCGATTACGACGAAACTACGATCAAGCTTATTCCCGATAAGAAGTCTTACCGCGCCGGAGAGACGGCCCACGTGCTGGCGGTGTTGCCGTCGGACGACGTTCACTTGCTGGTGACGACTGAGCTGGCTAGCATCCTGACGGCGCGCCGCCTGGACGCGCCAGGGCGCACGCTCATGATCGACGTGCCCATAGAGTCGCGCTACGAGCCGAACGTCTACCTGAGCGTCGCCTACGTCAAAAACGACGAGCTGTACACGGGCGACCAATTCCTGGCCGTGCCCGCGCTCGATAAATTCCTCAACCTTGAGATTATTCCGAATAAGCGCGAGTACAAGCCGCGCGAGACGGCCTCCTATACCATCCTGGCGCGAAACCGCGACGGCTCTCCGGCCCCAGGCGCTGAGGTCAGCCTCGGCGTCGTAGACGAAGCCGTCTACAGCATCATGCCGGAGAACACGGGCAGCATCCGCAGAGAGTTCTACGGCCGCCGCTACAACGAAGTCGAGACGCGGCTGGCAACGTCCTTTACCTTCACAGGATACTCCGGCGCGGGTCGCGTCCAGCTGGCCGCGAACAAGCCCTCATACCAGCTCGCCGATTTCAAGAACGAGAGCGAGTTTGCGGAGCCTACTGTTCGCCGCGAGTTCAAGGACACGGCCTTCTGGCAGCCCAACGTCTTGACGGGAGCGGACGGACGCGCCAGCGTCAGGTTCAAGCTGCCGGATAACCTGACGACGTGGCGCGCAACGGCTCGCGCCGTAACCGTGGATACGCGCGTCGGCTCGGCGGTCGAAAGGGTGGTCGCGCGCAAAGATGTCATCATGCGGCTGGCGATGCCGCGCTTTCTCACGGAGGGCGACACCGTAACCATCTCCGGCATCGTTCACAACTTCCTGAAAGCTTCTAAACGCACGCGCATCCAAATCGCGGTCGGCGGCGCGCAACTGCTTGGCCCATCGACCGAGACGGTCTTGATCCCTGCGATGGGCCAACATCGCGTTGACTGGCGCGTCCACGCGCCGCAGGCGGGCGAGCTGCGCCTGCTGGCCAAAGCGCTCACAGATACCGAATCGGACGCCGTCGAGATGACGATGGAGATCGTCCCGCACGGGCTCAAGCAAACGATGGGCGGGGTGACTACTATCTCGGAGGAGACGGCGGACAAGACCATCGTTTTAGACCTGCCCGCGCACCCGGATGCTCAGGCCCGCAAGCTTCGCATCGAAGCCTCGCCTTCGGTCGCTTCGACGCTCTTCGGGGCGCTGGACTACCTGACCGACTTCCCCTATGGATGCACGGAACAGACCATGTCACGCTTCCTGCCCGACGTGATCGTCGCGCAGGCGCTGCGAGACGTGCCGACGGCGAGAATCAAGGAGGGGAATAATCTGGGCGAGAAGGTGCAGCGCGGGCTCGATCGCCTCTACGGCTTTCAGCACGAAGACGGCGGCTGGGGCTGGTGGAAGAGTGACGAGAGCGATTCATTCCTGACGGCTTACGTCGTGGACGGGTTGACCCTGGCCAGCCTCGCCGGTTTCGAGGTGGACAGTGCGCGCGTCGAGCGCGGGCGCGAGCGTCTGAGACAGTTGATCGACCGGGGCGGCGAGAGCGGCAAGCAGCCTGACAGGGAGACGCGCGCCTACATGATCTATGCGCTCGTCGCGA
>DASQYE010000738.1:0-2872 GCA_035639355.1 Pyrinomonadaceae bacterium | reverse complement strand
CCTGGGGGCGATCTTGCGTTCGGTGGAATGCGCGGGCGCGCACGCCGTTTTTATCCCGGAGCGGCGCGCCGTAGGGCTCACGGAGACGGTCGCGAAGGCTGCCGCCGGGGCTCTCGAACACGTCGCCGTGGCGCGCGTCGCCAATCTGGTGAGGCTGATGGAAGAGCTAAAGCGGCTCGGCATCTGGACGATCGGCACGAGCGGAGAGGCTGCTATGGAATATACGGCCTGGGACTACAGGCAGCCTTCGGCGCTTATTTTCGGAGGCGAAGGAACGGGCCTGCATCGCCTGGTGCGCGAGCGCTGTGATGTGCTGGTGCGCATACCCTTGCGCGGCCGTATCCAGTCGCTCAACGTCTCGGTCGCCGCAGGCGTAGTGCTCTACGAAGCGCTGCGCCAGCGCGCTGCCGCCGCCAAAGTGTGAAGCGGAAGGCGGCGCGTGCTCGCAAGGGAAGGATGAAGAAGCAGCTTTTCACTCGCTCGCACGTTCAACTCTGCGGCGCGCTGCATCAAAGAGAGGGGAATATATGTACTGCCCTAAGTGTGGGACGAACAATCTGGAGGGCGCTAGGTACTGTCGCTCCTGCGGCGTTGACATCAGCCTTGTGCCGCAGGCCCTGGCGGGACGTATGCCTGAACCCGAGAGCGTTGCGGTCAAGGACGAAGGCCGTCACGGCCGACGCGGGCGTAAAGGTGAGCCGAGCCTGGAGAAGGCCATCAAGAATATCTTTACGGGCATAGCTTTCCTGCTCGTCACCATCGTGCTCGCTTTCACTCCGATGGGGCGGGCCTGGTGGTTCTGGATGCTTATACCCGCCTTCGCAACGCTCGGCGGCGGCGTCGCGGAATGGCTGCGCCTCAAGCAGGCGGAGACTCGCGCCCTGCCGCCGGATTCGACGCGGGGGGCGATAATCGCTACGCCTGCGCGCGGCGTCGAATTGCCGCGACGCAATGCGGCGGAATTACCGCGACGCAGCACGGCCGAGCTTATCATGCAGCCGCCGAGCGTCACCGAAGGCACGACCAGGCATCTCAGCGATGAGGCTCCGACGCGCCACATCGGCAGGAATGTCGAGAATCCTTCGAGCGAAAACAGCGCCGATTCTTAAAGGCCGCGCGTCACGCCTTCTAGTCCTTAACCCCTCGCCCTTCGGCCGACTACCTTGCACGCGCGCGGCCGCTGGCTGTATAGTTTCGTAATCAATTCAACTTTATTCAATCGTCAATCTGCGAGGAGTCCCGTATGCCACAAAGACCCAAGATCGCTGATAATATGCTTGAGCTGATCGGCTATACTCCGCTGGTTCGCCTCAATCGCATAGCTTACCCCAACTCTGCCGAGATGATCGTCAAGCTCGAATCGCAGAACCCAATGGATTCCGTCAAAGACCGCATCGGCTGGGCCATGATCGAGGCCGCCGAGCGCGAGGGCCGAATCAAGCGGGGCGAGACCGTTATCATCGAGCCGACCTCCGGCAACACAGGAATAGCGCTCGCGTTCGCCGCCGCCATCAAGGGCTACAGGCTGATCGTCACGATGCCGGAGACTGTGACGGTCGAGCGTCGAAGGGTGCTGACGGCGCTCGGCGCGGAGGTCGTGCTGACGCCGGGCGCAGAAGGTATGAAGGGCGCGATCAAGAGGGCCGCCGACATCTCGGAAGAGACCAAAGAAAGCTGGACGCCCGGACAGTTCGATAATCCTGCGAACCCGGAAGTCCATCGCCGCACCACCGCTGAGGAAATCTGGGAGGATACGGACGGCCGTCTTGACGCCTTCGTCGCGGGCGTCGGCACTGGCGGCACGATCGCGGGCGTCGGACAGGTGCTCAGAGAGCGCGCCGGTAAAAGCGTGCACATCGTCGCCGTCGAGCCGGCCTCGTCGCCCGTGCTCACGGGCGGCGAGCCCGGCCCGAACAAGATTCAGGGCATCGGCGCAGGATTCGTCCCGCGCAACTACGATCCGTCGGTTGTTGACCGGGTCATGGCCGTCGATTACAACGATTCCGTGGATATGGCCCGTCGCCTGGCACGCGAGGAGGGAATCTTCTGCGGCATCTCTTCGGGCGCAATCACCTGGGCGGCGCGCGAGGTCGCGCAGGAACTAGGAGCGGGCAAGCGCGTCCTTTCGATCATCTGCGATTTCGGCGAGCGTTACCTCTCGCACGAGCTTTTTGAGACGACCGGCGGTTGACTTGGATCGAGCGAAAAGTAGACGGGTTTGTTCATACGTGTCTCATCAGCGGAAGCGACTTCGGACGGCTAGCCGCCGCGTGTTGAGGGCCAATAGAGGCGATCAGCTGTAGCTCGGTGGAAATTATAACGGAGCGCACGGGTCGCCTCTTAGCTTTTGTTAATGGAAGAAAAGAGTAAGCGAGCGCGCGTGTGTGTCCCGGTCTGCGAGGGACGCGCGGGCGAGTTGGCCCAAGCGGTCGCCGCCGCCGCCCTAGTCGCCGACTTGATCGAGCTGCGCCTGGATTGCCTGCGCGGCGCGCAGTTGGACCTGGCCCTGCGACACCTGTACGAGCTGCAACGCTCCAACACGCAGCCCTTGATCCTGACGCTCAGGCCCGCCGAGCAGGGAGGGGGACGCGAGATAGACATCCTGAACCGCCTGGCCTTCTGGGTTGAGCATTTTCTCTACGACGATCAATACGAGGGGCTGGCCAACATAGAGCTTGACCTGCTGCTGCTGATAAGGCAAAGCGAAGACGGGAGCTGGAAAAGGCTGGACTGGACGCGCGTCATCTGCTCGCATCACGACTTCAACGGAGTGCCCTCTGGCCTCGAAGAGATTTACGAGCGCATGGCGGCCACGCCCGCGCGTATTCTGAAGATCGCCGAGCGCGCCCGTCACGTCACGGATTGCATCGCG
>DASQYE010000737.1:0-10696 GCA_035639355.1 Pyrinomonadaceae bacterium | reverse complement strand
TCGACATCGCTTCTATGAGCCTTGGCGGCTACATTCCGAAGTGCGGCGACAAGAGCCCCAACGGTTGCGACCACACCGACTACATACTTCTCCAGCGGTCTATCCAGTTCGCGCGCGAAAACGGCGTGCTGCCGATTGCGGCGATGGGTAATGATAACTTCGACGTGAGCGACGGCAATTTCTTCCAGTACTTCGTAGAGGCTCCCGGCGAGATGGCCGGGGTGGTCGGCGTTTCGGCGACCGGCTACTATAACCAGAAGGCCCACTACAGCAACTACGGCATGGGCAAGACGGACGTTTCAGCTCCCGGCGGAGCGACGCGCAATTACTCAGGCGTCCCCGGCAGCGGTGCGCCGCCGCCGCCCTACCTCGGCGTTGGCCGTGTACTGGGCGCTTGGTCTTCGACCGGCTCGGCCATTCCGCCCGACCCCAACCTCGGCACAGAGCAATGCACGGGCCCCGGCAACACGCCGCCGTGCTATCCCTACGCGTTTGTACAGGGCACCTCGATGGCGACCCCGAACACAGCCGGTGTCGCGGCTTTGATTATCAGCCAGTACGGCGACTTCGACCCGAACAACAAGAACAAGCCGCACATGACGCCCAACTCTGTCGAGCAGATTCTTCAGATCACGGCCAACAATCAACCTTGCCCCACGCCGCGCACTGTATTAGCCGGGCCGGGCTTTAATCCCCCGACCGCAACATGTTCGGGCGATGTGGGCTACAACAACTTCTTTGGTAAGGGCATTGTCGATGCGGTCAAGGCCATTACCTATCATAACCAGTAAGACTTAAAGCCCTGACGACGGGAATCAAGACCACAATTTGATTCCTGCCTACAAAGCTTTAAAACTGCTCTGGCGTCGCGGAGGTTCTCAACCTCCGCGACGCCAGAGCAGTTACAGGGCGTAGCCTGTGCCATTTTTGCCGCTCGCGCTGGCATTTGTTTGGATGTGAACAAATGCTTTCTTCAGATTTGAGCGGGCGACCAAACAACCCCTCAACGAATGACGCCTGCACCTCACATGGTTCCCCGCTTGACTTAACTATACGACCTCGCCTATTGTGCCTGTGCTCAAAGTATTGGCGAGCGCGGTGCGGTGAATTTGCATCGTATGCGCGTAATTGCTGCCCGGCTCTCCCTTAACTCCTGCGCTCACGTTTCCGTAGCGCATTTCCCAAAACCAGTTCGATTAGCCGTTTCTTTATTTGCAAGACGACTGTTCGGAATGCTTCCCACTTTAACCCTTGTCCAGAAGGAGAGATAAATGAAGTTGAAATTGATCCGAAGAACCCTTATCGGCGTAACACTATTGATTGCGCTCGCCTTTTCCTTACTGCCCTCCAAAACCCTAGCGGCCGCCAAATCCACAGGCAGCATGATCGGCATCAACGTATTGTTGAAGACCGCCGTTACCGATGCCATCCTCGCAGACCTGGGCACGCACGGGAAGGTGCGCGACGTGGTTTACGAGATCAAGGTGGTCACGGTGCAGGCCCCTTCCAGCGAGTTGAATGCGATTCGCGCTCTCCCCTACGTTGCGGCCGCCAACCCGGACGCGGAACGCAATGGCAGCCCCGTCGATACCCTTGCGGCCACCGATTTCACCAACGGGATGAGCACGTGGGATTTGGACGCCGTCAACATTACAGATGCGGGTTCTACTCGCCGTCAGGTGAGCTACGACGGGACGGGCGTCTACGTCGCCGTGCTGGACACGGGCCTGCTCGATTCCTGGCGTCAATATTTCCCGCAGCAGCGTATCGCAGTCAATTTAGCTAAATCTTTTAGCGGCGGCGGCGGTGCGGGAACCGTCTCCGAGACGACCAACCAGTGGGAGCACGACCAGAACTCGCACGGCACACACGTGACCAGCACTATCCTGGGCTACAGCTTTTTCGGCACGCCCGTCAACGGCGTCGCCCCCAAGGCAACCGTTATCCCCGTGAAGGTTCTAAACCAGTCCGGCTTCGGCTGGTCGTCCGTCATCGCGCACGGCATCGTCTACATAGCCGATCTCAAAGCGGGTCAACTGGCCGGCTCTCCCGTCGTGATTAACATGAGTTTGGGCGGAGGGTCGCTCGATGCCGTGGAAAAGGCCGCCATCGATTATGCAGTCAGCAAGGGCGTCATCATCGTTGCCTCCGCCGGTAACGAGGGCAACGCTGGCATGGGCTATCCGGGCGCGTATCAGCCTGTCATCTCGGTCGCGGCCTCCGGTTGGACTGGCGAGTGGCTTGCAGGTTCCGACGGCATCGTCAATAACTGGTGGTGGAAGGACAACGTCGCAGACCCGACCAACCCGGCCAATTTCTACATCACGGATTTTTCGAGCCGCCAGAAGAGCGGTCAGGATCTGGATGTCGCCGCCCCCGGCTCATGGACGGTCGGCCCGTATCAGGTCAACAGCGGGCAGCTCAGCTACTTCTTCCTCGGCGGAACCTCTATGGCAAGTCCGCACGTGGCGGGCATCGCCGCGCTGATGGCCCAGAAGAATCACGGCCTGACGGCCGCTCAGGCCGAGAGCATACTGACAAGCTCGGCGATCTATCTTGCTCCCGGATGCCGAAACGCACGGCAGCCGGACGGCAGCACTCAGCAGTTCTGCTGGGGCGCTGATGCCACCGGATCAGGTCTTGCCACCGCCGACAAGGCGCTCAAGGCGACTCCTTAATTATCCTTTGGCGAATTAACAAGACAAAAGCCTGCTGAGTCATGGAACTCAGCAGGCTTTTGCTTTTCTAACCGATGGATACAGCGACGGCGCGCCTGCTCGCCGTGGCAAGCTTGGCCGCGCATTTGAATTGAGCTTTGTCTAAGCTTCAGAGTGAACGAGGACCTTCGTCCTTATTCACTCTGAAGCTTACTGTTTTTGGTTGAAGAGAGTCCGGCTCTCGCCATTCGCTCTGATTAGGGTTCTGATTAGGGTCTGGCAATCGTAACCACCGGCGAAGTCCACGTTTCCGTATGAGCCGGGTCATTCGGGTCTCCCAGAGCCTTCAACACCTTGAGCACGATCTTATACTGCCCGTTAGGGACGAACTTCGTCTTACCCTGGTTTCCGTTGCTGTGAAGGCGTGTGCCATCCCACGCGAATGAGAAGAAGCCGCCCGAACTGGCGTTACGCGAGAAGTATTCAAATTCCATCGCATTGTGGAACACATCATGGATGGGCACATTCGTGTTGGCATCCACGATTTCAAACTCCACTAGACGCGCCTGATGATCGAAATGCACCAGGAATTGCGGCACATCATCGCCCACCATGCTGTAGCTCGCACCGCCCGGCTGGTTGGTGAAAGTACCCGCATTCAGTTTTGCCAGCCACGGGAACCCGTTGGCCGTCGGAGTCAGCACCTGAATCGCCTGGTAGTCATCCTTCAGACCGGCGTAGGGCACGCGGTACACCTGCCCACCACCCTGCGGCGTGAGCACTATGAAGCCACCGTACAGGCCCTTGCTCGCCAGACCTGCCGGAGCCGTCAGGGTTACGTCCACGGTGGCCGTGCCGCCGGGTTGAACCGTCACGCTCGGAGAGCTAAACGCGGCTGTCGCGAAAGCTGCAAGGAAGGAAGGCACGAACGTATTGGGGCCGGTCGCAAGCGCCCCGACATTCGAGAGGTCATAGGTCACGGAAGTCACGCCGTTGTTCGCGATTGTCAGTGTTCGCGTGACGGGGCCGCCCTGACTCTCGCCCAGTGCTAGACTTCCTGGATTAACCGTAGTGGTCGAAAGAACAGCTTTGTCTATCTGGACAAGACCAGCGCCCTGACGATGTACGTTTTCCAAAAAGCCGAGTCCGGGATTACCAAACCAGAGCCTCGGGCTAGAGGTGTTCTGGAGAATGGCGCGCACGTCCCCGGCATTTGTGGTGGGACGCGCCTGAAGCAGCAGCGCGACCGTACCGGCAACGTGCGGGCTTGCCATGGAAGTGCCGCTGTTGTTACCGAACGCGCCCTGTTCCAGCGGAATGGTGGAGCGGATAAATCCACCCGGCGCGGTGATGTCCGGCTTGACGTTAAGCTCTGCGTCCAGGCCATAGGAACTGAAACCGGAGATCAAGCCGCCCGTGGCGTTCGCGGCGTTAACGACCTGCGAAGTCCATGTCATGGTGACGGGGCCACCCGCAAGTCGCGTGTCAATCACGTTGCCGTCAGCCTGCGAGATGGCAACTACGGGGATAGTGACGGGCGCAGTCGCCGGGGCGACCGGAGCGACCGTAATATTTTGAGCTGGCCCGGCCACGTTATTGTAAATCACCACCGCAGAAGCACCTGCATTCTGGGCCGCGATCGCTTTGTTGTAGAAGCCGCACGTGCCACGACGAATAAGAGCGACCGTCCCGGTCAGGCTTCCGGCAGGAAGAGCCGCACAGGCATCGTTGGCCGTGGTCTGAGTTCCTGTGCGCGACATTGGGAAGCTTCCCGACGTAGGAGCCGTCGGCGCTGCCGTCGCTTGTGTGTATCCGTTCGCTTTATTATCGGGCGTGATCGTGAACCCGAGCAGTTTGATGGAGGTGTTGTCAACGGAGGCAACGCCGATAACACGGCTACCAACACCGGGAGCGCCCGCCGCATAGAGGCCGCTTGTGCCGCTATTGCCAATCGAGGCCACGACGACCATACCCTTGCCGACCAATCTTGAGGCTGCCTGTGCCGTCGGAGCCTGCGGCCATGACTCGAAGGCCGAGCCGATGCTCATGTTCAAAACATCCATCTTGTCGGCCAGGGCCCGTTCCATAGCCGCAATCATCACATCCGTGTCGGTACTGCCCGCGCAACCGAAAACACGGTATGCGCCGAACTTTACGCCCGGCGCAACACCCTTGATCGTGCCGTTCGCGCCGATGATGCCGGCGACGTGCGTGCCGTGGCCGGCGCAATCGTCAGGGTTGTTATCGGGAACCGGAACGGGGTTGTAGGTGGGGTTGGCTGGATTCGCATCGTATGCGTCGCCGACGAAGTCGTAACCGGCTATGATGCGAGCCGTGGGAAACGCGGTCGTGCCGTTGACACCGCTGCCGCCGAAGTCCGGATGGTCAATGTCAATACCTGTATCCATGACGGCGACCTTCACACCAGCGCCCGTCAGACCCAGACTATTCTGGGCAATATCGGCTCCGGTCAGCGCCAGGGCTGTTGTCAGATCAGGGCTCGCCGCACCACCGCCCGGCGGCAGCGAAACAGTCGTCACCGGATAAATCGCTTTCACGCCGGGAATGGCGCGCAAGGTGGCTAACTGAGACGGACTAATTCTGACTGAGATGCCGTTCCAAAGGGTATCAAATGCGTAACGCTCCGTGTATTTCAGCTTTGCATTCTTAGCTTCTGCGCGGAAAGCTGCTTTCTCATTCTTGAGCGTTGCCACGCTCGTGCCGTCGGCCGAAGGGCGGCTGGCGAGTTCGACAAACCACGCCTGCGGGGTTTCGTCAACCATCGCGCCCGTATCATTCTCATTAGCGGGGGTGGTGAAGAGGGGTTCCTGGCTCTGCATCTGAACCGGTACGATAAAGGTTAACAGGAAGCTAAAGGCGATCAGGGTTGCGAGGGAAATTCTAAGTCTGTGTTTATCTGGCATGCGGGGGGTTCCTTTCAGGCAAAGCACTGCCGAACGAGGATGGCAGCGCGGGGGTTTTGGATTGAAGCAGTAACAAAGGAGCGATGCGATGTGCGTCCAGTTCTTGAATATAGTCAGCCTAATTTACACACTAATAGAGATGGAATTATCTCTCTTCGTGAATAAGCAGACTGACCGTGCTACGCTCTAGCAAGGGCACAGCCCCGGCTATTGCGCAGATTTCACGGCGGAAATAAATCCCTATAGACCTTGTAGACTGAAAACTGCTTCCGAGGGTAAAGCTTGCGAGGATAAAAAGGTAGAACAGACCGCGTGAAGTGCCCGCACTCTAATTTACTTTAGGCTCTATGTCAACGCCGAAACTCCACTGCCGCCGTCTCTACTAAGCTGGTGATATATATTTCAAATACTCTCAATAGGCTGAAAGATTCAGTAGGTGAAAGTATTTTCAGACACAATTCATGCAAAGCACGACAAAAGAACGCGAAAAGGCGCTTCAAATCTGGATAAGACGGGCATCGCATTGAACAGTTCGGCATAAGATGCTGTAGGCCGCGAGAGCCAAAGGAGTTGGTCTCGAATGAAGAAAAAGAATAAGGCCGGGAGAAATATGTTTCTCCCGGCCTTATTCTTTCTTTTTCTTCTTTTGAGCTATTTTACGCGGCGGCGCGTTGGCCCGCAGCCGCACTCTTGTCTCGCAGCAGCTCAAGAGCTTTCTTCAATTGAATGTCTTCGGGCTGCGGCCTGGGCGTCGTCGGCTCGGGCGCTGTCTCCCGCCGCTCATTCTGCTGGTTCTGCCTGTTAATAGCGTCGTCGTCGTTGCCCGTCAGGTCATCCGGGTCTATGGCTTCGAGCTGTTCGGGTCGCTTCACTTCGACTGAAGGGACGACGCCCGAGCTGGAGCGATCCGCGCCCAGAAAAGGCTTGCCGCTGGCCGAGGCCCATTTAATGGTGGTCAGCAGAAGCCCGTCGCCGTCGCGCAGGGTGAAGAGCTGTTGCTCGGCTCCCGCGCCGAAGCTCTTCTCGCCGACGACATCGCCGCGCTTATGCTCTATCAGCGAAGAGGCGATGACCTCGGCGGCGTCCGCCGTCCCAGTGTCTATCAGTGCGACGACAGGCCCGCCGAAGATGGTCTCCTTGGCGTCGGCCGCAAAGGTCTTCAGCGTCTTGTTCTCGCGCCCTATGGTCTGCGCCAGGGTTCCCTCTTTGATGAAGAGGTTGGCGACGCTCACGGCCTCCGTCAAAGAGCCGCCCGCGACGCCCCTCAAGTCTAGCACTATCTTCTGCGCGCCCTGTTTCTGCAACTCCTTGAGTCTCGCTTTGACATCGGCGGCTTCGCCTTCGGCCAGGCTGTTGATGCGAAGGACGCCGATTTTCCCCGCCTCCATACGACCTTCGGCGGCGGGCGCTTTGAACGCTCCGCGCTTGACGGCCAGCGTCAACGGGCGCGCGTTGGCGCGCAGGATTCTGAGCTTGACCTCCGTCCCGGCAGCGCCGTTGAGCAGCTGCTTGGCGTCGTAAAGAGAGATGTCGCGCGTGGCCTTGCCGTCAATATATTCTATGATGTCGCCCGCTCTGACTCCCGCCTGGTCTGCGGGTGAGCCCTTGACGGGCGCGATCACGTACAGATAGGAGGACAACTGCGAAAGCTCAGCACCGATGCCGACCTGGTTGGAGTTGAGCCCGGCGCGATAGCCGCGCACTTGTTCCGGGGTCAGGTAGGTCGAATAGGGGTCCAGGCCGTAAGCCAGACCGCGCAGAGCGCCCGCGCGCACCTTCTCCATATTCGGCTCGTCCACATAGTCGTTTTGAATATGCTGAAGCACGCTCTCGAAGATGCGCAGCTGTACGCCCGGATCGTTCGAGGGCTGCTGCGCGCGTGTGGAAATCCAGCCGCCGACGACGGCGTAGAGCGCAAGGCTTGCCGATAAGACTACGAGAGCAAATTTGCTGCGGAATGACATCGAATAACCTCTAAGAGTTAGCGGGCCGTCGTCAGAATTTCTTAATGTAGGAGCGCCCGCGCTGACGACTTCGCTTTTCACGCTCGCTCGCTATCATACATGCGGCTCAAGGCGGCGCGCAAGCAATCTAAGGCCGCTTCGCTTGACACCGTTTCACTTGCCTTCCTATACTCCGCCCGCCCCTTTTTGAAACGTTTTGCCCCAGCACGTTAATAAAGACCCGAGCCTGAGCAGCGGCGAGCCGGACGTGCCCGCCGGACGCCTGCTGGCGCTCGACCTTGGCTCGAAGCGGGTCGGGATGGCCGTCACGGACGAGATGCAGATAAGCATCAGGCCGCTTGAGCCGCTGCGCCGGACGAGCTGGAAAGAACTGCTGCGAAGTGTCACGGTCGTGCTCGAAGGCTTTGACGCGCGAGCACTGGTGATTGGTTTGCCGCTCAGTCTGGACGGCACGGAAGGCAGCGCCGCCCTTGAGGCTCGACGCATCGCACGTAACTTTCAGCTCTCGTTGCGCCTGCCCGTCTATTTGCAGGATGAGAGGCTTACGACGCGCGCGGCCGAAGAGTCTCTGCGCGCAGAGGGTTTGGATGCCCGGCAGAGGCGCGAGCGCGTTGACAGCGAGTCGGCGGCGATCATCCTGCGCGACTTCATCGCCCGGAAGGCGACCCATTAACCCGGACGCCGGAAGCTCGAACCGTATTTGAACCCGCGCGCCCGTCATCCGTATGATCCCCTTTTAATGAGACTCAGAAAAATCGTCATCCTGCTCTTGCTTTTGCTCCTGCTGTGCGCCTCCGGCTTTGCCTTCTGGACATACAGAGAGCTACGCACGCCCGTCAATCATTCCCGCAGCTCTGAGTACATAGAGATTCCGCGCGGCTCAACGCCTGCGCAGGTCGTCAGCAGGCTACACACCGCAGGCATTATCGGACGCGAATGGCCGCTCATCCTGTATTTGAAGCTGACGGGCGCTGGAACGCGGCTCAAAGCGGGCGAATATCGCTTCCCTTCGCCCATCTCGCCGCTCGCCGCGCTCAGAAAGTTGGAGGAGGGCGGGCAGCGCCTGAGCCGTTTCACGGTCATTGAAGGATGGACACGCTGGGACATAGCCGCCTCCATGATGCGCATTCCCGAATTGAAGCTTGAGAGCGCGGAGCAGGCGCTCGCTTTGATGAACGACACGACGGGCATACGCGACCTGGACGCGCAGGCAGACAATCTGGAAGGCTATCTCTATCCGGACACCTACAATTTCACGCCCGACGCCACGCCAGCCGAGATGATCGCCGTCATGGTCAAGCGTTTTCGACAGGAGTGGAAACCGGATTGGGCCGACCGCGCGCGCGCGCTCAATCTCACGCCAAGACAGGTGGTAACGATCGCCTCGCTCATAGAGACGGAGGCCAAGCTCAAGGAGGAGCGCGCCGTGGTCGCTTCCGTCATCTACAATCGGCTTCGGAAAGGCATCGCTCTTGGCATAGATTCCTCAGTGATCTACGCCTCAAAGCTGGCCGGGAAGTGGAAGAATGACGGCAAGGTGTACAAGAGCGACATAGACCGGCGCTCGCCCTATAACACGCGTCTGCAAACGGGCCTTCCGCCCGGCCCCATCGCCTCGCCCAGCGCCGCCTCGCTCGAAGCAGCGCTCTACCCAGCGACCACAGATTTCCTCTATTACGTGCGCGACCCTTCGCGCGACGACGGCGCGCATAACTTCTACGCGAGCGAGGCCGATTTTCAGCGCGGCGTTCAGGCGCTTCGCAACTGGGAGCGCGAGCGAAATGCCAACGCCGCCGCGAACGGGAACGCTTTTAATAGTAACGCCGTCAATACCAATACGCCCGCGCCTTGAGCGCGAGCGCCGACTTCCGGCGAAAAGCACGTTCGACACAGGGCCTTACTGCGCCTCTCGCTCAAGCGCTTACTTCTCTTACCTCCTGCTTGAAATTACAGTGCCGTTGCTTTATGCTCGCAGGCGCTGCACGGTTTCCGTGTCGTTGGCCTCCGGATAGAAAGAATAAAAGGGTAATCGCTGTGAAGAAATTAATCGCCGTCATCTTTGTTCTGGCCCTCGCGGCTGCGGCCGCACACGCGCAGGAGAAGGGCGTTGATACGCAGAACGACCGTATACGCGACTCCGGTAATAATCGCGCGCCGGGCAACAACGGCACCAAGCAGGACACGGGGGTCGGGCGCGGCATAGATTTCGGTCGGGGCAAAACTGTCACGCCTCCGCCCATCCCCAACCCTTACAAGTTCTCCGTTCGTCGTGATGAGATCATAAAGGCCGTGGGCGAGGTCATGCGCGACCGCAAGCTTATTATGGACGAATCGGCCTCCAAGCTTGACGAGGGCGTGCTCATCACTCAACCCTATACGTTCATCAAAGGAGCGGTCGTCACCGAATCCGAGCTTGTCCAGTATGCGGACGTTCCGCAGGCCAGCTCGCGCGGCTGGACGCGCGGCCGCTATACTATGATCGTGGAGATTCAGCCCGTCGATGGGCAGAGCACCAACGTCTCCGTCAGCGCCAAGGTCGAAGGTCGAACGGACGGCGCTTCCGGCGCTGAGTGGGTTACGCTGCGCAGCCTGGGCACGGCCGAACAGGAGTTTTTGAACGCACTGATTGAGACCGTGACGGGCGGGCCTCCTCCGGGCCGGTAATCCTTAAAAATTCACCTCGCGGGAGCCCCCGGAAAAGCGCACGGCAGGCCACGCCCCCCCGGAGCGTAGTCGGCCTATCTATCAGCAACTTAGCTCGGTTGACTTAAAGATGATAATCAAGCCTTTGGGCTTGCCGTTCGGGCGACTTTTAGTTGACGTTTATCGAAAATCCCTGATCGATGGAATCAATTCACCTCGATGCCGAAGCGAAACGCTCGCCCGCCACACTCTTAATCGCGGTCGTCTGCGCGCTGGCCGTCACGGGCGCACTGTTCGCCGGCTACTATTATCTACGCCGCCGTCACGCCGAGAATCAGCGCGCCATGCAACAGACGCAAAACGGGACTACGACCAAGCCCGCAGGCCCGCCCCGGCTTCAGGTCTACGAGGACGATGCGATGCTCAAGGGGGCGCAGGCGACCGTCGGCGGCACACTGGTCAACATATCCTCGGAGCCGTTGACGGACATCTCTGTAGAGCTTGAGCT
>DASQYE010000736.1:0-4207 GCA_035639355.1 Pyrinomonadaceae bacterium | reverse complement strand
GACATTCACAGGGCCAACGGCATCAAGAACTTTCTGGGCATCTGCATCAACAGCATAGCCGTCCTGGCCTTCGCCCTGTCAAGCCTGGTCTATTGGCCCGATGCGTTCTTGATGATGGTCGGAGCTGTGGCGGGCGGATACTACGGGGCGAGCGCGGCGCGGCGACTCGGGCGCGTCTTCGTCCGCCGCACAGTCGTATTCATAGGTCTCTTGATCGGCGTCGTCATGCTCTGGCGGATAGGATGAAAGGCAAGGATGAAGGCGGAAGTAAGGATGAAGGGATGAGGGCAGAGGGATGAGGGATGAAGGATTGAGTGAACTGTTAATTGACGCCTTCACTCGAACCCCTTCATCCCTCATCCCTTCACTTTCATCCTTCATCCTTTTCTTTACCGGCCAGCGAGCGGGCGATCTCGGCGGCGACGCGGGCGTTGTTTTCCAGGAGCGCGACGTTGGCACGTAGGGTCGCGCCGTCGCTCAGCTCCGCCAGGCGTTTCAGAAGAAAGGGCGTCAACTCGCGCCCGCCGACACCGCCCGTTTCGGCTTCCATAAGCGCGCGGTCGAGCGCGTCCTGCAAGATGCTGGCGGGGACTTCCGCCCGCGCGGGCACGGGCACTGTTATGAGGACGGCGCTTTTAAGGCCGAGGGCGTCGCGAGCCCTGACATAATCGGCGGCGTCTTCGGGCGAATCGGCGCGCGCATCCACGCCGAGGCCGCTCTGCCTTGAATAGAAGGCGGGCAGCTCGTCCGAGCCGTAGCCGACGAGCGTAATGCCGTAGGTCTCAAGCCACTCGCGCGTCGCCGCCAGATCGAGCACGATCTTAGCCCCAGAGCAGACGACCGCGATGGGAATGCGGGCAAGCTCGGGCAGGTCTGCCGAGATGTCCGGCAACTCTCCACGATGCACGCCGCCGATGCCGCCCGTGGCAAAGACTTCTATGCCCGCACGGTTGGCGATCCAGATGGTTGCGGCGACCGTCGTCGCGCCGTCCCACTTACGCGCGACGGCTACGGCCAGATCACGGCGACTGATTTTGTGTATGGAATCGCTCTCGGCTATGCGCCTTAACTGTCTCTCGTCGAGCCCGACGCGAAGCTTACCGCCGAGGATGGCGATGGTGGCCGGAACTGCGCCCGCCGCGCGTACAATACGCTCCAGGTTAAGCGCCGTCTCAAGATTTTGCGGGCGCGGCAGCCCATGTGCGATGACGGTCGATTCGAGCGCCACAACTGCGCGCCCTTCGGCCGACGCCTCCTCGACCTCCGGGCTGAGCACAAAAATGGCGCGATCTATCATAGTGACGAGTGATGAGTGACAAGTGGCAAGTGATGGGTGAGAAGTTAACCCCTGTCCTGTGGCTCGTCACTTGTCACTGCTTTTCTCACGCTTTAGCGACGCGTCTTGTTTTCGCTCTTCTACTTTTCGACTTGCCTTTCCTTTCAAACTCGTCGGGGCTCTTTTCGCCGCGCTCTTTGGCGTCGGGCTCTCCGGCCTCGGCGGCAGCGTTTTCGATCTCGGAGTTAATCTCGCCGCCTATCAGGATGGCAGCGCCCGTCAGGTAAAACCAGAGCATCATGATAATCAGTGCTCCGAGCGAGCCGTAGGTCGCGCTGTATGAATCGAAGAAGTGCAGGTAGAGGCGAAAGGCGAATGAGACCAGTAGCCACAGCGCGACGCCTATGGCAGCGCCGGGCGAAACCCATTTCCAATCCTGATCTTTCAAGTCGGGCGCGAAGTAGTAGATTAGATTGAAGGTGAGAAGAACGAAGCTGAGCACGATCGGCCACTGCACGATCTTCCAGGTGAGCGTGAAAGCCTGGCTGAAACCGTAGGTCCCGGCCAAAAGGTCTGCGATCTTGCTGCCGCCGAAGATCAGCGTCAGCGCAATGACGATCAGCAAGGCCAGCGCCACCGTCAGCCCGACCGTAACCAGCCGGATTTTCCACCACGGGCGCGTCTCCTCCACATTGTAGGCGGCGTTGAGCGTTTCGCTGATCGCGCCCATCCCGTTCGACGCCGCCCAGAGCGCCGCCAGAATACCGAACGATAACTTGCCGCCGCCTTTCTGCTTAGCGACCTCGTCGATGGTCGTCCTGACAAGCTCCGTGGCCGACGCCGGCATGACTTCGCCCAGGTAACCGAGCAAGGTATCGCGCAGCTCCGATCCGGCCTCCGCGAAATAGCCCAGCAGCGTGACCAGGAAAAGCAGCAGCGGAAAGAGAGCGAGCAGAAAATAGTAAGATAGCTGCGCGGCGCGACCAAAGAGATCATCCGCGCTGATCTGCTCCCAGATACGTTGCGCCAGCTTTTTCCAGGTGAGCCCGCCCAATGTCCACAATGACGCCATAGCCGATTACCCCTTGCGTTCGATTATCCGACAGCAACCCGCGCTCGCAGCCCGCAAGAGCAAACGACGGGCCGCGTCAGTAAAGGAGAGCGACGGCGCTTTTTCTGTTCAAACTCCGGTCGGCCCTCAGCCGCCGGCCCCGTTATCCTTCTCAAGCGTGAAAAAGTTGCGAATGCGACGCAGCAGGTCGCCCTGCGCGCGACGCAAGCGCAGCCGCTTGGCCTCTTCGTTGAGCCCCTCGCGGACGGCTTCCAGCTCGACGCGACGCCGCGCCAGTATGTGCGAGATGTCCTCAGCGATTTCCGGGCGGCGGCGCAGTATGTCGTTGAAGGCGTCCTTGTCCAGGCGATAGCACTCCACGTCCGTCTGGGCGACGACCGTCGCCGTGCGCGGCTCGCCCGTCATCAAACCCATCTCGCCGAAGAAGTCGCCGCCCTTGAGCGTCGCCACCTTTTCGGTCAGGCTGCTGCCGTCCACGGCGACGCGCACCTCCGCCTCGCCGCTGGTGATAATATAGAGCCAGTGCGCCTTTGCGCCCTGCCTGGTCATCGCCTCGCCACGCACGAACGGCGCTTCGTTCATGCGCAGGGCCAGCTCCCGCCTCTCCTCCTCCGTCAGAGTATGGAACAGCTCTACGCGCTGAAGCGCATTGACGCGTCCCTCGATCTCCTCGCTGCGCTTGCGCTTGCGGCGCGTGTCGTCCTCTTCGGTGATGAAGAGCGAATGGGCAGGGATCGAGAGCGGAATGTCTACGCGGCGCAGGGCGAAGTAGATGCGCTGGCGCACGATGGAGTCGGTCGGGTCGGTCAGGGCCAGGTCGGTCAGCCAGTAGCGCGCCGCGTAGGTCGTATAACTCTCCTTGAAATCCAGCATCAGGCAGTGCGGCGCGGGCTCGCGCGCGATGTTCGGTATGGGCTCGGCGCACAGGGCCGCCTCGACCGCATCGATTACGTCGGTCGGCGGGTAACGGAAATCCACGTTGAAGTAGACCCACTGGCGATGCTGGCGCGGCGCTCCCTCGCGGCGACCCAGCAGGATTACCTGTCCCTTCATCAGGACGCTGTTCGGAATCACGACCGTATCCCAGTTGCGCGTCTCGATAGAGGTCTGCCGCCAGCGAATCTCTTTGACCTGCCCCTCCTGCTGGTCTATGCGCACCCAATCGCCGACAGAGATCGTGCGCTCCATCTGTAGGGCCATGCCGCCCATCACGTTGCCCAGAGTGTCCTGTAAAGAGAAGCCTATGACGGCGGTGATGACGGCCGAGGTGGCGACGATGCCCGAGAGGTCTACGCCGTGCTGGGCCAGCAACATCAGGGCGCTGATGATATAGGCGAAGGCGACCAGCAAGTCGCGCATGATGCGCGGTGGCTTCAAGCGCGCAGCATCCATCAGAACATCGAACAGGAACACGCTGCCGACCGTGATGATCGCTATGCTTTCGATCATCCGCGCCGCCCAGCGTATCCAGCGATAGGCGCTGCCCTGATGCGCACCCGCGTTCACGTCGTAGATCAGAGCGGCAATCATCAGTCCGGCGACGCCGAGCGCATACATCAGCACGGCCGTACGGATGCGAGTACGCTCGGCCGGAACGATCACGAAGAGAACAAGCGAGCAGACGAGGAAAACAGACAGGACTCCCATGAAGGTCTTGTTGCCCATGCCCGCCGCTTCTATGACATTTTGCCAGAACGAGTTCATCTATGTAGCGTCTATCTGGTTTAAGAGAGCAAGAACGGAAAAGCGCAAAAGGTGCGACCCGGCAGCGCGGGAGCGCATCTTAACACGTCCCGTACTCGGCCTGAACAGCAAAGTATAAATAGAGAATCGCTCTCCATAAACCGTCCCGAACCCTG
>DASQYE010000735.1:0-4429 GCA_035639355.1 Pyrinomonadaceae bacterium | reverse complement strand
GCCTGCTCGCCCGTGATGAGATGCGCGCGATTGAGCTTGGTTGAGACCTGCACGGTGAGACGACAGCGTCCGAGGGCTTCGGCCGTGTACTGCGTGTCGGGCGTGGCCGAGAGGAAATTGCCGCCGAGCGCGAAGAAGACGTGCGCGCGCCGGTCGTGCATAGCCTTGATCGCCTCCACCGTGTCGTAGCCGTGCTCGGCGGGCGGCTCGAACTGAAATCGGCGCGCGAGGCTTTCGAGAAAAGCTTTGGTCGGGCGCTCCCATATACCCATCGTGCGGTCGCCCTGCACGTTGCTGTGGCCGCGCACGGGGCAGACGCCCGCGCCGGGGCGTCCGATCTGCCCGCGCAGCAGCAGAAGATTGACGATCTCCTGTATGTTGGCGACGGCGTTCCTGTGCTGCGTCAGTCCCATGGCCCAGCAACAGATGGTGCGCTCCGAGTCTATGAAGATACGGGCGGCGGCGCGCATCTCCTCGCGCGTGACTCCGCTCTGCTCGACCAAATCTTCCCAGCTTATAGCCTTTAGCGCGAGCGCGAACTCTTCAAAGCCTGCCGTCTTTTCACGTATGAACCCTTGATCGAGCACCTTGCCGGGACGCCGCTCCTCTTCCAACAGCACCTCTTTCATGATGCCTTTCAAGAGCGCCACGTCGCCGTTGATGCGTACTTGCAGGAAAAGGTCTGCGAGCGCGGTTCCGCCGCCGAGCATTCCCAAGACTTCCTGCGGGTGCTTGAAGCGGTTGAGGCCCGTTTCGGGCAGCGGGTTGATGTGTATGATCTTGCAGCCGCCACGCTTCGCCGCCTGAAGCGAGGTGAGCATACGCGGGTGATTCGTCCCCGGATTCTGACCGATGACGATTATGGCCTGGGCCAACTCGAAATCTTCCAGCGTGACCGTGCCCTTGCCTATGCCTATGGTCTCGGTCAGGGCCGTGCCGCTCGACTCGTGACACATGTTCGAGCAATCCGGGAGATTATTGGTCCCGAACCGGCGCACGAAAAGCTGGTAGAGGAAAGCCGCCTCGTTGCTGGCGCGCCCCGACGTGTAAAAGATCGCCTCGTTCGGAGAGGCGAGCGCGTTCAACTCGCGCGCGATCAATTCAAAGGCTTCCGTCCAGCCGACGGGCTCGTAGTAGTCGCTCGCGCGCCTCAAGAGCATGGGGTGCGTCAGGCGGCCCTGTTGGCCCAGCCAGAAGTCGGACTTCTGCGAAAGCTCCGCGACACTCCATCTCTCGAAGAACTCGGGCGTGACGCGCCGCAGGGTCGCTTCGTCGGCGACGTGCTTGGCCCCGTTTTCGCAGAACTCCGTGGAGGTGCGCTCTTCCGGGTCGGGCCAGGCGCAGCCCGGACAATCAAACCCGTCCTTCTGATTCAGGTGCGAGAGGGTTTTCAGGCTGCGCGCCGCGCCCATCTCTCGCCAGGCGTGACGCGCGGTCTGGATGATGGCCGGAATTCCGCCCGCGACCTCCTTGACCGGTTCCAGCTCGATGCCCGTGAAATCTTCCGGGGGCTGTGCGCGCCTGCGAGCCCCGGTGTCGAGCGCGGCGGCCGCCGAAGTGGACGCGCCGTCCTTACGCGTCCGCTCGCCGCTAGTGCCAGCGGGCGCTTCATTACGCAGCTCGCTCTCGCCCGGCAGGTCAAGCTTCTCCGATGCGTAGTGGCTGTGCCGGTTGGCCCCCCGGCTCACTTCCGCCGGTTGAGCTTCTTCGGCCAAGTTTCCTGTCTCGACACTCTCGTTATTCAAGGCGTCCCTCCGGCACGCGCGCGCCGCGCCGCTCGGCTCATAATGGATTTGCGACACTCTACTATAGATTAAGCTTCAAAGACTGACCAACGCCCTTGCGGCTCGTGGAGCGCAAGCGACAGACGCACCGAAGCCGTTGATTTGTTCCGCAAAGCGCGGCTCCTACACTTCGCGCGACTACGGCCTTCAGGGAGCGCCCGTGGAAGGCGCAAGGTCGGAGCGAGCGCCGCCCCGCTTACGGGATCAATCAGGACGCGTCCTTCCCGACGACGAAGCGATAGCCTATGCCTCTGACGGTCAACAGGTGCTCGGGCTTCGACGGCTCGTCCTCTATGTAGCGGCGCAGGCGAACTATAAAATTGTCTATCGCCCGCGTGTCGGTGTCCTCGTGAAGGCCCCACACATCTTCGAGCATGGACTTGCGAGAGACGACGCGGCCCGCGTGCTCGATTAGATAGCGCAACAGCTCAGCCTCCATCAGCGTCAGGCACACTACACGCTCGCCCGCGCGAATCTCCAGCTCGCCGAAATCAATAATCTTGCCGTCGAAGGCGAACACGTCCTCCAACGGGGAGCGCGCGCGCGCGTCCGGCCTCCCCGTTGCCTTTGTTTCCCTCCCGTGCGATTCGACCCGCCTGCCCTCGCCCCCATCCTCCTCGTCGTGGGCCAACCTGGAATCGCGTGACCACTTGGAGCGGCGCAGGAGTCCGCGCAGGCGCGCGACCAGGATAGCCAGCTCGAAGGGTTTGGGCAGGTAGTCGTCCGCGCCCGATTCAAAGCCGCGCAGCACGTCTTCGGGGCGGCCGCGCGCCGTCAGCATCAATATGGGGACGAACTGCCCGCCGCGTCTAAGCTCGGAGGCGACCGCGAAGCCGTCCATGCCGGGGAGCATCACGTCCAGGACGACGGCATCGAAGCGCTCGCGCTCATTCGTCAGCAGCGAGAGCGCCGCCTCGCCGTCGCCGACCGTCCTGACACTGTATCCTTCGGCCTCAAGATTGAAGCGCAGGCCGTCTGCAAGATGTTTCTCGTCCTCGACGATCAGCACTACGGCGCTCATTACCGCTCCTGCTGCTGCTGTGCACGTGGAAGTTGAATCGTAAAGGTGCTGCCATGGCCGGGGCCGGCGCTTTCGGCGTAGACGCGTCCCCCATGTCTTTTGACCACGGAGCGCACTATGAACAGGCCCAGCCCCGTCCCCTTGACACGGCTCATCACCAGGCTTGGCGCACGATAGAAGCGCCCGAAGATGCGCTTGAGCTGTGCTCGCGGAATGCCTACGCCACGGTCGCGGACGCGAACGACCACATGCCTGTCCTCGTCCGTCGAGACCTCTACGGATACTTTGACCTCTTTATCGGAATACTTGATGGCGTTGTCTATCAGGTTCGAGACGGCGGCGCGCAGCTCGTCCAGGTCGCCGCGCACGACCGCCCGGCCGCCGCCGCTGCCGTTGAATGATTCCGTGTATCGAAGAGTATCCTCGGCCAGATTATAACGGGTACGCGCCAGCTCAAGGCTCTCGCGCACCATCTCGCCCAGGTCTATCGTGGAGGCGTTGAGCCGCCTGTGCCGCTGACCTGTTTGCCCCGCCCTCAAGACCTGCTCGACCGTGTTAAGGAGACGGTCGCTATCGGCCAGCATCACGCTATAAAACTCTCGCCGCTTCTCTTCGTCCACGGCGCGCGTCTGTAATGTTTCGAGGTAGAGGCGAATGCTTGCGAGCGGGGTTTTCAGTTCGTGCGTGACGGCATTGATGAAGGCGTCGTGCTGCTCGTTGCGCCTGATCTCGCGCACAAGGAAAATCGTATTGAGCACGAGGCCGCTGATGATGACGACGAAAAAGACTATTCCGAGGATGAGGAGCGCGACCTCTCGCCAGTTCAGTAGAACCCACCCGACGTTGAGCGCAACCGCCAGCGCCACCAGGCACGCACCGAGCGTAATGAAAAAGACGACCGATTTGCGGCGACCGCTGACACGCATACCGGATATTGTAAGGGATGAGGGCCGCAGGGATGAAGGATGAAAAAGCAGGGATGGGACGAAGGGATGAGGGATGAAAAGGTTTGAGTGATTGATTCACTTGAGCCTTGAATTCAATCATTCACCCCTCATCCCTCATCCCTTCGTTACGCTGCTTTGAGCAGATCGGATTTGGAATGTTCCTGTCCCTGCGTGTTGATAAGCTTGACGGATTTCGCCAGCCCCAGAAGTTGCAGCGCGCGTATGCCCCACCAGTTAACGTCTATCTCGTACCAGGTCAGGCCGTGGCGCGCGGCCGTGGGATACGCGTGATGGTTATTATGCCAGCCCTCGCCGAACGTGAGGACGGCGACAATGAAGTTGTTGGTCGAATCATCCGTGGTCACGAACCTGCGCGTGCCCCACATGTGCGTCGCCGAGTTGACGAGCCACGTAGCGTGCCAGCCGAAAGTAATGCGGAAGAAGACGCCCCACATGAGCATAGACCAACCGCCCAGGGCCAGCAGCACCATGCCCGAAGCGATCACGGGCACGAAGTACCAGCGATTGAGCCATTGGTGGAAGGGGTCTTTGACCAGATCGGGAGCGTAGCGCGCCATCACATGCGGCTCGTGCTGCTGCGCCGTGCCTTTGACCATCCAGCCCAGGTGCGACCACCAAGCGCCGTCGCGCGGGCTGTGCGGGTCGCCCTCCGTATC
>DASQYE010000734.1:0-4475 GCA_035639355.1 Pyrinomonadaceae bacterium | reverse complement strand
GGCCTTGAGGATGCGCGGGCGGTGCTCAACGCGGCTGAAAGCAGCAGCTCGGTCTTTCAGGTAGGGCATAATCGCCGCTTCGCTCCCGTCTACGTAAAGCTCAAAGAGCTGGTGCGGGAAGAAGGCGGGCCGCACTCTGCTCATATCAAGATGAATCGCGGCGAGTTGATTAATCCCGAATGGGTCGCCGACCCGCATGTGACGGGCGGCTTTCTTTACGAGACGACCATACACATGTTCGACATGATGCGCTTTCTGTTCGGCGAGGTCGCGGAGCTTTACGCCGTCGGCTCGACGCACGAGTACCCGGAAGTGGACGATTTCTCGGCGCTCCTTCGCTTCGAGAGCGGGATGCACGCGACCCTGGCATCCTCGGCCGACGCGAGCTGGCTCTTTCCCTTCGAGCGCGTAGAGGTCTTCAAACATCACTCGACGATTGTGACGCGCGAGATGGAAAGCCTCACTTACAGCGCAGGGCTCGAAGGCACACACACGACCCATCCCATGCATCAGCTTTCCAAAGAAGAGAAGTGGGGGTATGTGCAGGAGGACAGGGCTTTCGTGGATGCGATCGTGACGGGAAGCGAGGCCCGAGTCACAGCCCTGGACGGCTACAAGTCAGTCGAGCTGGTAGACACCTGCTATCGCTCCGTCCGAACGGGAGAGCGAATCAACCTCGCCGACGCGGTTTGACCGGCGCGAGTGCGCTCGCGCTTGATTCCTTGCTCGCGCTCGCGTTCGATTCCTTGCAATGCGTAAGGCGCGCGCTCTCTGTGACCTTAATGTTCTAATCGGAAATCTAAGCCCCGCCGCTTGTCCGCGCGTCTCGAACGAAAGCCATCAGGGCCGCCAACAGGCTGAGCGATAGGAGCACTGTAACGACTACGGCGCACACCCCCAGCGCCTTCGAATCCTGTCCTAATAGATTATGTTCGCCGACGTGCCCCGCGAAGTTGCTCCCGTATGCCCATGTGCGATACTGATCCATAGGGGTTTCTAAAAAGGTGTGCGAGAGCGTGGCGAACAGAAATAGGAGCGCCGTCCCGATGACTCTATAAAGGGGCCTTGACCCGGCCAGGAACACCGAGAGGAAGAGCGGGTAGACGAGCAGGCTAAAGGTGAAGGGCGTGACCTGTGGAAGGAAAGGCCAGCCGCTGTGATCTGCGCGCAGCACGTGATCTACGTGATGAACCGCAGACAGGGCGGCTGCCAGGAGTAACAGCTTCTCGCCTGGGCTAAATCTCATACGGCCCGTCTTAATCCGCTAAGCATACTGTCCGGCCGCGTAGCCGGACGCCCATGCCCATTGAAAGTTATAACCGCCGAGCTGGCCCGTCACGTCTACGACTTCGCCTATAAAATAGAGGCCCGCGACGCGGCCCGCCTCCATCGTCCGCGACGACAGCTCGCGCGTATCGACGCCGCCCGCCGTGACCTCAGCCTTCTTGTACCCTTCCGAGCCGTCTGGAACCAGACGCCAGTCCTGAATCCGGTGCGCGATCTCTTCCAGCTCCCTGTTCGAGTAACGGCTAAGAGGTCTGGACGGAGCATAGAGGCCGCACCAAGCCTGCGCAAAGCGGCGCGGCAGGTAAAGGCCCAGCAGGTTCGCCAGCTCCATCTCGGAGCGGCGTCGGCTCAACAGCATCTCCTTTGCGCCGAGGTCGGGCAGAAGATTGATGTGGATGGCGTCGCCCGGCCGCCAGTAAGATGAGATTTGCAGAATCGCGGGGCCGCTCAAGCCCCTGTGCGTCAGCAGGACGTTTTCTCTGAACTCCGCGCCGTTCGCGGCGACGAGCGCATCTATAGAGACGCCGCTCAAAGCCTTCAACTCTTCTAGCTTGCGCGCGGCAAAGGTCAGGGGGACGAGCGCCGGGCGTGGCTCTCGCACGACGAGGCCGAACTGGCGGGCGATGCGATAGCCGAAGTCCGTCGCGCCGAGCGGCGCAATGGAGAGCCCGCCCGTTGCGATCACCAGCGAACGGGCCTCGAACTCTCCCCGGTCGGTTTCGAGCTTGAAGGAGGAGTCCTTCGATACCTTTCGAACCTTGCATTGGAGGCGTATCTCAACGCCGGCCGCATCGCATTCGGCCACCAGCATACCTATGATCTCGCGCGAGCTTCCGTCGCAAAAGAGTTGGCCCAGCTTCTTTTCGTGATACGCGATGCGGTGCTTTTCCACCAGCGCTATAAAGTCCTGCGGCGTGTAGCGGGCGAGCGCGGATTTGACGAAGCTCGGATTGGCCGAGAGGAAATTTTCTGGACGCGTATTAAGGTTAGTGAAATTGCAGCGGCCTCCGCCCGAGATGGCGATCTTCTTCCCGACGCGCTCGGCGTGTTCCAGCACGAGGACGCTGCGGCCCCGCTTGCCCGCTTCGATGGCGCAAAGAAGCCCGGCAGCGCCCCCGCCGAGAACTATCACATCCCTCTGAAAACTGTTCCGGCTCATCTTCTTCCCGACGCGCTCCCCGTGGGGCGGGACGCCGTGGGCCACGCTCTCACCCGCCTCGTCTGCGGCACTTGAGCGCAAGCCTCTCTCTAATGCTAGAATACGAGCGCACTGCAATACTAACAGATCGAAATAAAGGAGAGAGAGATTAATCATGCTCAAGGAAGGCGATGCTGCGCCGGAATTCAGAACGCGAGACGAACAGGGCAGGGAGGTGAAGCTCTCGGACTTTCGCGGCCGGAAGGTCGTGCTCTATTTTTACCCCAAGGACGATACGCCCGGCTGCACGAAAGAGGCGTGCTCTTTTCGCGACTCGCATTCGACCTACGAGGACAAAAACATAAAGGTGCTCGGCGTCTCGCTCGACGACGAAGGGTCGCACCAGTCTTTCATCTCCAAATACAATCTGCCGTTCACGCTTCTCTCCGACACGGATCACTCCGTCTCCGAAGCCTTCGGCGTCTACGGCGAGCAGACCTGGGGAGATAAGAAATTCATGGGCGTGGCCCGCAAGACCTTCCTGATAGACGAGCAGGGCAGGATCAAGAAGGTCTTCGATAAGGTCAACGTCGAAGAGCATAGCCGAGAGGTGTTGAAGGCTTTTGGCGTATAAAGGTTGAGAGGAGAAATCGATGGCACAAGCAGATGAGCAAAGAATACGCGCGGTCGTGCAGGACGAGCTACTGGGCATACTGGGCGACGCGAGGGAGTTGCTGGGCACAAAAGACCCTACGGGGATGGCCAGGAAGGCGCTCGACGGGCTGGCCAACGTAATTCGCAGGCGACAGCGCCCCTCGACGCAAGGCGAGGGCGGATAGCGCTTTCGCCGCGAACAGAAAGCGTGAGTGCGCGCGCGTGCGCAAGTGGTACGCGGGCGGGGCGAAGCCGAATCGATTCGCCGCAGCTCGATCCTTTAGATTTCAGCACGGAGACTAAAATGAATGGCATTGATCGGAGCTAACGAGCTGAAGCGTAAAATGCTGATTACGGTCGAGGGCCAGCCCTACACGGTCGTGGAGGTCTTCTTCGCCTCGCCGACGGCGCGCGGGGCCGCCACGATGGTGCGCACGCGCCTGCGCCATCTGCTGACCGGCGCGGTGCAGGAGCGCAGCTTCAAGTCGAGCGAGAAATTCGCGGAGCCGGACGTGCAGCTCACGCCCGCGTCTTTCCTTTACGCGGACGCGGACGGCTACCATTTCATGGACGAATCGACCTACGAACAGTTCGCTTTCACGCTAGAGCAGGTCGGCGATGATCGCGGCTATCTGAAAGACGGCGTCACCGTGCAGGTCTTGAAATACAACGGCGCAGCCGTCTCATTACAACTGCCGCAGTTCGTAGAACTCAAGGTCGAATCGACCGAGCCGGGGATGCGCGGCGATACGGCGGCCGGAGGCGCGACCAAGCAGGCGACCCTTGAGACTGGAATCAGTGTGCGCGTTCCGCTCTTTATAAAGGAGGGCGAGACGGTGCGCGTCAATACGCAGAGCGGCGAGGTCGCCGGAAGAGCCTGAGCCCTTTCAGGAGGCCGACCGAAATACGCTTCCAGACGGCCGGGCTTTGCCAGTGCGTAGATTTATGGTTTGAAGAAACGAGGCGACATGGATAAGGAAATGATAACGCGCGCGGCCCGCGAGGCCGTCAACGATCTACAACTGGACTGTGAAGTCACGGATGTCTCGAAGCCTTTCGGCAAAAATACCTGGTGCGTGCAGTTCACGGGCAGCTACGGTCAGTTCTGCGACGAGTTTCACGACAAGGGAGGCAAGGAGAACAGCGCCCGCGTCATACGCGAAAAGATAAAAAGATATTTCCTCAAGCAGCGAAAGCCAACGAGGATCGTCCGTGGAAAAGGGCCTCCGGCGAAGGGCGGAAGCCGCAGGGAAAATGGTCTGCTCGGCACGATCATGCAGGTCGGCGAACAGGCGCTCAAGCAGGCATCGCGCATCACGGGTGAGGTTGTCGAGCGCGCCTCCACCTTGAACCGCGCTGTGCTCAAGACCGAAGCCGACCTGGTTGAAGGCATAAG
>DASQYE010000733.1:0-18788 GCA_035639355.1 Pyrinomonadaceae bacterium | reverse complement strand
CGAGATGAGCAGTTCCGGCTTGGCGTCCTCGAACGTTTTCGGAACGGACGGGCCGCGCCGCAGGATGTAATAGTTATTGCCGTACTTCGTGACCTCGGACATCTCTCCCTCCTGCATGTTGAGGGAGCGGTCATAGAGCTCATTCGGCTTGTTCGGATCGCGCTTGAAGGGCGCGGGCAGCCAGCCGCCATTCCTGGCCGTCGCGGCGTCTTCCGAGTTCCCCTTCGCGGCGGTCGCAAAGGCTTCCTCAGTGACGGGGTTGCCGCCCGACGCGCCGCGCAACTGCGTCAGTAGAGTATCGGCCTTGGCGCGCACTTGCTGATCCAGATCAGGGCGCGCGACCTTGAAGACGATCTGCTGCACACGGACTCCGGCCTGTTTCTTATCCGGCGCGAGGCTGTCGTAGGCGGCGCGCAACTCCTCTTCCGGTATCTGTATCTTCGCGCCCGCCTTGGCCTGGTCTATGAAGAGGTAGCGAATCTTCTTCTGCGGTTCGAGAATACGGTAATCCGTCTTGCGCTGCTCGAAATAGGCGCGCAGCTCGTCGTCCGAGGGCTGAATCTTCTCCGCCAGCTTGTCGGCCGTCACCGTCACGTAGACCAGCTGAAAGCTCGTGTTCTTGCGCTTGTAATCGTCCTGCACCTCGGCGTCGGAGACGCGCACGCCGGCCGTGACGAAAGCCTGTAGCTTTTCGGCGGCGACCTGATCGCGTATCTGTCGCTCGAATCGCTCGATGCTGCCATAGCGCGAGACGACGGACTCCTTGTAGCGGTCGAAGCCAACGAATTTCCCCGAAGCGTCTTTGAACTGTTTGCGTATTTTATCGGCGACCTCCGCATCAGACGCGCCCAGGCCCAGGCGGGCGGCCTCCTGCGCGATCACGCGGTCGCGTATGAGTCCGTCCAGAAAACGCTTGTCGCCGCCCAGCTGCGCGAGGCTGATCTGGCCGCCGAACATCTGCATGTAGCTCTCTTTGATTAATTGCAGATCGCCGACCGTGACATCGTCGCCGCCCACACGGGCCAGTACTTCCGTGCTCGTGGCGGGCGTCGCCGAGGCCGAATTGCGTCCCGGCGCGTAGAAGATGACAAGACTGACCGCCATGATGATGGCGAAGACGATGAGAATTAAGTTCCGCGTCCGTTCCTGACGACTGAAAAATTTGAGCATGTGCGATTAATTCCTGAATAGAATCGGATGGTCTACGAAAAAGTTAACGGCTGATGAGTTCTTAGCGGCCGATTAACTGCTGCTCCGGAAATCGAGAATTGTAGCGGAGACTCCGCCCGCGCCGCAACTCTGGCCGGGCCGAGCCGGCGGCCGCGTCGCTTCCCGGCCATCTCTCTATCACCCGGTTGATTGCGCACGGGGCGGGTGCTATCGTATTCGCATAATGGACATGATGGAACATTCGGTGTGGGCGTGGGTGGGCTTCAATGTGTTTATCCTCATCATGCTCTTTGTAGACCTGGGCGTTTTCAACCGCAATGCCCACACCATCACCTATAAGGAAGCGACCACCTGGAGTATCGTCTGGATTACGTTCGCGCTGCTCTTCGGCGGCGGCGTCTTCTGGCATCTGGGCAACCAGAAGGGTTTGGAGTATCTGACCGGCTACCTGATCGAGAAGTCGCTTTCGGTCGATAACCTCTTCGTCATCCTTCTGATCTTCTCTTATTTCAAAGTTCCGACCAAGTACCAGCATCGAGTGCTGTTCTGGGGCGTGCTCGGCGCGCTCATAATGCGCGCGGCGATGATCTTTCTAGGCGCGGCGCTAATCCGCAGGTTCGACTGGATTATTTACGTCTTCGGCGCATTTTTAATCTACACGGGCATCAAGATGTTCCGGCAGGAGGAGACGGAGATTCACCCGGAGCAGAATCCCGTGGTACGGCTCGTCACGCGCTACGTCCCGATCACGCGCCAGTACGAGGACGAAAATTTCTTTACGCGCTCCGAAGGCCGATTGAAAGGCACGCTTTTGCTTTTGGTGCTCATCATCGTAGAGGTCACAGACCTGATCTTCGCCGTCGATTCCATCCCGGCCATCTTCGCCATCACCACCGATACTTTCATCGTTTACACCTCGAACGTCTTCGCCATACTGGGCCTGCGCTCGCTCTACTTTCTGCTGGCCGGCGTGGTCGAGAAATTTCATTATCTCAAGGTCGGTCTCGCCATCGTGCTCACCTTCATCGGCGCGAAGATGCTGCTGGTCGCCGCCGGCCTGCACATTCCCATAGGCATCTCGCTCGGCGTCGTGGCGGTGGTTCTTCTAGGCTCCGTCGCCGCCTCGCTCATCTGGCCACGCCACGCCGAAAGGGATATCGATGTAGACCTGCCGCAGGACTTCGAGCGCCCCTTTGAGGACGTAGAGGAGACCGACGACGAGATGACGGGCACGGGCAAGCCCCGCTAGGCGACTCGACACCCCCTTTTTCCCTACGTTTTGCCTTAATTCGTCGCTTTTGCGCCCGTTTCGGCCAACATTGTAAAAGATGCTTGAACCGAGCAATGCGCCTATGTTAACTTCTGGTACAGGGAGGGGATTTTTGAGCCCGCCCGGTTGAGCCGGCCTCCATGCCTGTGAGCGGCGCGTGCAAAACGCCTTGCCACTCCCTACGGCTCGCAAAAGCTAGTCTGCGCCCCACGACTGATTTAAGTCTTACCTCTCACACTTCTTATGGCTACTAAACAGGGTCGCTTTGATCTCGACTGGTGGATCATCGAGAAGCGGCAAATCTACTTCATCATAACGCTGCTCGTCTTAAGTGTGCTGGGCGGCGGGGCCGGCCTCTACGTCTGGGTTTACGGCACGCCTTTTAAGACGAGCGCGACGGTGGCAGAGGCTCCGGCCGGGGCGCGTTTCATCTCCTTCGAGGGAGACGTGAGAGTGATCCGCGCGGCAACCCGCGAGACCATAGCCGCCCGCAGCCAGACACAGCTTTATCCGGGCGATACCGTGCAGACGCAGGCCGACGGGCGCGCGCGTATCTCGCTCGCAGACGGCTCGACCCTGGTCGTGCGCCCCAACAGCACCGTCATCATACGCGAGAACACCAGGGTCGAAGGCGAACAGCGCACGCAAGTACGCGTCGCCGTCGATACGGGCCAGATCAACGTTCGCACCGAGCAACAACCGGACGGAGCAAGCAACGTCGTCGAGACCCGCCAGACGCAAAGCCGCCTGGCCGGTGATACGGGCGCGAGTTTCGGCGTCAATGCCGACAAGACGGAGGAGATTCGCGTCGCGACCGGACAGCTTGAGACCGTCACGGCCAACGGCGATAAGACCATCGTGCGTAACGGCGAATATCTCTCGATCAATCAATCTGGGACGCTGGCGCGCCGCGAGCGCCTGCTGGACGTTCCGCCGCCGGTTGCGCCGCGCAATCTGGAGAGAGTCCAGGCCGGGACTACGGGTGCGGCCAGCGTCGCTTTGCGCTGGGAGCGCCCCACTTCTGGTACTCCCGCGCATTATCGCGTCGAGGTGGCGACCTCGCCCTTCTTCGTCGCGGCGGGCCGCGTCATAGAGCGCGACCAGTTGATCTCGACCGAATTCAACGCCAGCGACCTGCGGCCCGGCGACTATTTCTGGCGCGTGCGCGCCACGGCCTCTTCGGGACAGACGAGCGACTGGTGCGAGCCGCAGAAGTTTATAGTCTCGCCGCCGGGAAGGGGCGAGCGAGTCTCGGTCTCCGATCTCTCTTTCGACTTCATAGGCGGCCAGATATACATCGTCAGGGGTCGCGCGCCGCGCGGCACGACCATACGCATCGCGGAGCGCGAGACGTTTGCTAACGCCGACGGCTCCTTCCAACTACAGATCACCATCCCTGCGGGCGCGCGCGAGATAGTGCTTGAGGCGCAAGACCCGCAGGGCAACAGCGAGCAGTACCGCGTGCCGGTCGGTTCGGGCTCGCCGCATCAGAAGAAGTAGGGCTTTAACCGCCATGTCGAAGCACGTAGTCTTGATGGCCGACACGCACGCCGCAGGAGCGCACGATGGGGCGCTGGCCGAAGTCCTGCGCGGAGCGGGAGTCGATCTCGCCGTCTCTACGGAGCGCGGCTACGAGATGGCTGAGGCTTCGCACGACAGTGGCGGCGGCGGCGACGACCGCAAGCCTGCGGCCATCCTTTACGAGATAGCTTCCGAGGCCAACACGATGGAGCTTTACGCGGCCGTCGAGCGCGCCACACTCCTCTGGCCGGATGCCCCGCTCGTCGCCTGTCGCCCCTACGGCAACGGTCGCGCCGCGCCCGCGCGCATTCAGTTCGACGACGCGGCGCTCAAGCGCCTGGGCTTCAGGGCCGTCGCCGCGAGCCCGGCGCAACTGCCGGCGCTGCTGCGCGAGATGGAGGAGCGCGGGATGACTGGGGATTTGGCGCTGCCGGCGTCCGCCGAAAGCATGAGCCCCCAGGAATCGCTTCTTCTGCCGCGAGGGTTGCGCACGAGCACGCTGCGAGCGGCCTTTGAGCTGGTCGCCTCGCTGCATTTCGCCACAGATCAAAAGAGCGCCGCGCAGGCCGCGCTTGCCGGGCTGGCCTCTATCGTCCAGGCCCACCGCTGGACGATCTACCTGACCCCGGAAGCGAGCGGCATAGATGCGCCCAAGCTTGAGCCACTGGCGGCGCGCGGGCTGACCGAGAGCGAACGCGAGATTTCCGAAACGGACTGGCGGCGCGCTCTGATGGGCGACGCGCTGACGCTCTCCGGCGAGGAATCTAATGCGGCCCGCGAGAGCATAGCCACGGGCGAGAGCGTCCGTAGACGAGAGAAAACGGCGCGCATACTGGCCGTGCCGCTTATGAGCGGCGAGCGTGTGATGGGCGTGCTCGAAGCCGTGCGCGAGGGCACGGGCGCGCGTCTCTTCTCGAAATCAGAGGCGGCGCTCCTGGGCGCGCTCGCCCTCCCCCTGGCTTTCGCCCTCTCCAACTCCGTGCGAATCGCGGAGGCCGAGCGTCTATCGCTCACAGACGACCTGACGAAACTGCACAACGCGCGATTCCTCCGCCAGTTCCTTCTGAGCGAGATAAAGCGCGCACGCCGCTACGGCTCTACGGTCGCCGCCTTCTTCCTGGACCTGGACGATTTCAAGGGCATCAACGACCGCCACGGCCACCTGGTCGGCTCGCACGTCCTGATGGAGATGGCGTCGGTGATCCTCGCCTCCGTGCGCGATACGGATATAGTGGCGCGTTACGGCGGCGACGAGTTCGTAATCATCCTGCCCGAGAGCGGCGTCGAGCAGGCGCTGCTGGTGGCCGAGCGCGTGCGCGAGAAGATTGAGCGACACCAGTTCAACGGCGGGCGCTCGCTGCACTTGCGGCTCACGGCGAGCTTCGGCGTGGCGGCTTTTCCGCAGCACGCGCAATCGCCGCAGCAGTTGATCGCCCGCGCCGACTCGGCCATGTACGAGGCCAAGGCCGCCAACAAAAATTGCATTCGACTGGCGGCGTCACCACACTCGCCAACTTTTTAGAGAAATTACGATTTCCCAATAGCAAATCGCTCTACTTCGGTGTATCTTAAAGAGTTCGCTCCTGTGCGGTGAGCGTCCGTCCACCCTGCGCGTGCTCGTTCCCCCGGCCCACAAACGGCCTTCGCGTGTAGGCCAACGACTGCTGACCCCTTCGGGCATCATCTGACTACTCAACGAATATGGACACATAAATGGCCTTTAAATCAGTATTCAGTCTCTTCTCAAGCGATCTCGCCATCGACCTCGGGACAGCCAACACGCTCGTTTACGCAAAGGGACGCGGCATCGTCGTCTCCGAGCCGTCAATCGTGGCGATCAATAAGATCACCAACGCTGTCGAAGCCGTGGGCCGCGACGCCAAAGAGATGCTCGGCCGCACGCCCGGCAATATAGTCGCCATCCGCCCTATGAAGGACGGAGTGATCGCCAACTTTGAAGTCACGGAGAAGATGCTCCAGCACTTCATCAGAAAGGCCCACAACGGCAAGACCTGGGTGAGCCCTCGCGTCGTCATAGGCATCCCCAGCGAGATCACGCAGGTCGAAAGGCGCGCCGTCGAAGACTCCGCCTACAGGGCCAAGGCGTCGGAGGTCTACCTGGTCGAAGAGGCCATGGCGGCGGCCATCGGCGCAGGATTGCCGATCACGGAGCCGCACGGCAATATGGTCGTGGACATCGGCGGCGGAACCACCGACATCGCCGTCATCTCTTTGTCGGGCATCGTCTACTCTCGGGCCGTGCGCGTCGCCGGCAACGAGATGGACGAGGCCATTACGCAGTACATCAAGCGCAAGTACAACCTTCTGATCGGCGAGCGCACGGCCGAAGCCATCAAGATCGAGCTTGGCTCGGCCTTTCCCCTGGACGAAGTGCTGACGATGGAGGTGCGTGGGCGCAACCTCATAGAGGGCATTCCGAAAACCATCACGATCACTGACGAGGAAGTGAGAGAGGCGCTTTCGGATTCCGTGGCGACCATCGTCAACGCCGTGCGCGTCGCGCTTGAAAGAACTCCGCCCGAGCTATCAGCCGACATAGTGGAACGCGGCATCGTACTGACGGGCGGCGGCGCGCTCTTAAAAAACATAGACCGTCGTCTCTCGATCGAGACGGGCCTGCCGGTCTCGATCGCCGACGACCCGCTTTCGTCCGTCGTGCTCGGAACGGGCAAGATGCTCTCGGACTTCAACCTTTTGAAGCGCGTCAGGTGGGACAACACGCTCACGAGCGCAACGTAAGGGTAGATGTCAGATGCTGGATGCTGGATATCAGCCGTCGGCTTTTAACCAGCATCTAACATCTGACATCTAACATCCGATTTTTATGGCAGTAATGCGCACACAGAGGGAGATCAGGCAGCGAGCCCCGTGGTGGCTCGTCGGGCTGCTCTTCGTCAATCTGGCGCTGATGGCCTACGACGCGCGCGACAACGTGACCAAGCAGCGCATGATACGGGTGTGGGCGCAGGCCGTCGTCTCGCCTTTTCAGCGCGTAACGACGGGCGCCGGCGGCGCTGGGCTCGGGTTCGTCCGCCGCATCGTCAATCTAAGGAACGCCGCGGCGGAGAATGAGCAACTGAGGACGCGCGTCGAGCAGATGCAGATCGAGCTGAACGAGTCGCGGACGGCCCTGAACGAGAACGCGCGTTTGAAAGCCCTGCTCGATCTCAAAGAGCGGGGCCAGTACGGCGCGGTCGTCGCGAGCGTCATCGCCCGCGACCCTTCGCTATGGTTCGATACGGTGACGATCAATCGCGGGCGCTCCTCAGGGATAGAGAATAATATGCCGGTGGTGACGCCGAGCGGCATCGTCGGCCGCGTGGTGGCGACCAGCCCCTGGACGGCGGAGGTGATGTTGATAACGGACGAAAAGGCTGCGGCGGGCGCGGTCGTGGGCCAACTGGGCCAGTCCAGCGCGCTCGGCTCCGTCCGTGGCCTCGGCGTCAACGGACTGGTCGAGATGCGCTACGTCTCGGGCCTCGAAGATGTCAAGGCGGGCGACTACGTAATGACGACCGGGCAGGACGGCATCTACCCGCCGGGGCTCAACGTCGGCGAGGTGGTCGAGGTCAAAAAAGGGTCGGCCACAGTCCCGCACGTGATTCGCATTAAGCCGAGCGCGCGTCTGAACGCGCTGCAAGAGGTCGCCGTGCTGCAATACAAGCCCCCGCAACGCGTCGTGCCTGACCAGGCGCTGCCCAATGTTAAAAAGCAGTGACGAGTGTAAAGTGACGAGTGACATGTTAATTTCTTGTCTCGGCTCGTCACTTGTCACTCGTCACTTTTCACTGTTTTATAGATGCGTCAACTAAAAATCGCGCTCGTCCTCGCGCTCGCCATCATTCTGCAATCATCGCTGCGGGCCATCTGGCCTCCACTGGTCTACATCGATCTGCCCCTGATCGTCGTCGTCTACTTCGCCTTGCAGCGCGACCCCCTACAGGCGCTGGTCATAGGCGCTGTGGCGGGCCTGGCGATGGATGCGCTCGGGGGCGGCGGGCTGCTCGGAGCGGGCGGCTTCTCAAAGACGCTGGTCGCGTACCTGATTGCTTACCTGGCGACGCGCGTGATGCTTGACAATCAGCTGGTGCGAATCCCCGTCCTGGCGGGGGCGGCGCTGCTCGATTCGATCGTCTTCGTCGTCCTTCACAGGATGCTGAGCCAGCCCTCGCTCATCCCCTTCGTGGAGGCGGCCTCCTTCAAGCTGATCGGGACGACTATCGCGGGCACGCTCATCCTCTACGTGCTCGACACGTTCTTTAGCGACCGCGCGCGACAGCGGCGACAGTTCGCCTGGAGACGCCGCATAGCGCGGCGCGGCGTCAATACTCTAAGGAGAAGGTGAAGGGTTAACAGCAGTCGCCTGCGAGCGGGTCTCAACGGCCGGTTTGTCGCCGCGACATGAACAATTTTATAGATATAATGCGTCGATTCTGGTATTGATTGAGATGGATGCCCGGTCGGCCCCATTAACCGGCTATTGATATGGTTGCTGGTAGTTATGAAATTCGAGGATGAGTCACAAAATCTGCGTGTACGGCTACGGATCATACAGGTACTGGTGATCCTGTTATTGGTCGTCCTGGCCGTCAGGCTCTACGTTCTACAGGTCGCCAACGGCACATACTATGCCGAGCGCGCCGAGAACCAGCGCATCCGGCTGCTTCCGATACCTGCGCCGCGCGGCGTCATTTTAGACCGCGAGGGCAAGCTGCTGGTCGATTCGCGTCCGATCTACAACGTCATACTGTCGCGCGAGGACATGAAGGGCAAGGATTTCGGCTCGCTGATTGCGCCGCTCGCGGCCGGCCTGGCCGTCGATCAGGACTTGTTGCGCGAGCGCTTTGACGAGGTCAAGTCACAGCCGGCCTTCGAGTCCATACGCGTCAAGGAGAATGCCGATCAGGCCGACATCGCCTGGGTCGAGTCGCACGCGCTGGAATTTCCAGAGCTACGGGTCGAGCCCGCTCCGCAGCGCCGCTATCCCGAGAACGGCGTGCTCGCGCACGTCCTGGGCTACGTCGGCGAGATCAGCCCGGAGCTTTTGGAGCAGCCACGCTATAAAGATCACGGCTACAAGCCGGGCGACATCATAGGCCGCGAGGGGCTCGAAGCCGTCTATGACGATTACCTGCGCGGGCGTGACGGTTATCGCAAGGTGGTCGTCGATAGTCGCGGCCATATACAGAGCGAGATCGAGCGGGTCGAGCCGCAGCCCGGTCAAGACCTCGTCACCAGCATCGATCTGGACCTACAGATGGTCGCCGAAGACAGGCTTCGCAACTCGCCTTCTAAGCGCGGCGTCATCATCGCCATGGACCCGAACAACGGAGAGATTCGGGTGCTCGCCTCCTATCCGACCTTCGACCCGAACCTCTTCTCGCAGCGCATCTCCTCCAAAGAGGGACGCGCAGAATATGCCGCGCTCAAGCTTGACCCTAAGACCCCGCTCTTGAACCGCGCGATACAGGGCCGCTACCCGCCCGGCTCTACCTGGAAGATACCGATGGCGGTTGCCGGACTACAGCAGGGCGCGATCACGCTTGAGCACTCCAGCCTGCTCTGCGGCGGCGGCATCACCATCGGCAACAAGTTCACGCGCTGCATGGGCAACCACGGCACGCCCGAATTGCGCGTGGCGATTACCAGATCATGCGACGGCTACTTCTATCGCCTCGGCCTCAAGATGGGGATTCGCGGGATCATGGATATGGTCGAGGAGTTCGACCTCAACAAGCGCACGGGCGTTGACCTCCCGCACGAGCTGGTAAGCTGGACTCCTTCGCCCGAATTCAAGGCCCGCTTCAACCCGCGAGACCCTGAGTGGAAGGATATAGACACGGTCTACGCTTCGTTCGGACAGGTCTACGACATCGTGACGCCGATTGCGCTCTTGCGCGCGGTGGCCGGCATAGGCGTAGGCGGCCAACTCTACGTGCCGCACCTTCTGAAGGAGGCGCGCGAGGTCAGCGAGATAGGGCCCTTCGCCGCCCGCCCGGCGCGCGCCTTCGATCACCCCGCGCCGAAGCTGGTTCCGATCCCGGAAGACCAGCATCGAATGGTCGTAGAGGGGATGTGGGGCGTGGTCAACAACGGCGGCACGGCGGCGCGAATCAAGATGGCCGGCTTCGAGATCGCGGGCAAGACGGGCACGGCGCAGGTCGTCGGCCTCGGCAAAGATACGGGCGAGAACAAAGACCACGCCTGGTTCGTCTCCTACGCGCCCGCCTACAAACCGGAGATAGCCGTGCTGGCGCTCATAGAGAACGTAGGCTTTGGCGGAACGCACGCTGCCCCTGCGGTGCGCGCCGTCTATGACGAATACTATCGCAAGACGCGCAACGCCGAGCCCCCCGGAGCAGATCAACTTGCTTTAAAGCGGTGACGAGTGACAAGTGGCGAGTGACAAGCAAAAAGATAAAAAGCTTGTCCACGCTCGTTACTCGTCACTTGTCACCGAGTCACTGTATTTCTTATGTCAGCAATCTTAGAACGACGCAGCATACGAGATTTCGACTGGTTTCTAGCCCTGTTGGCCGTCGGGATAGTCGTCTTCGGCACATGGCAGATTCATAATGCCCAGCCGACGGAGAGCTATGCGCAGAAGCAGTTGATCGGCCTCGGCATCGCGCTCGTCACGATGCTCGCCGTCTCTTTCACCGACTATCGCAAGCTGGTGCGGATCGCGCCGGCCTTCTACGTCTTCGGTCTTGTGCTGCTCGTGATCGTCTTGATTCCGGGCATCGGCATGAAGATCAACGGCCAGCGCTGCTGGATAAAGCTTCCCGGCATAGGGCAGTTTCAGCCCTCCGAGTTCGTCAAGATTCCGACCGTGCTGATGCTGGCCTATTTCTTCGGCAAGCATCGACAGGGCGTTCTGACGTGGCTGGAGACGTTGGTGGGGGTAGCTATCTTGGCGCTGCCGGTCGGCCTCATCCTGCTCGAGCCCGATCCGGGACAGACGCTCACCTACTTTCCGCTGCTCGCCGTCGTGCTCTTTCTCTCGTCTGTCCGCATGTGGGTGGTCGCAGCCGCCTTGGTGCTCGGCATGGCCTTTGTGCCGCTGGCCTACACCGTCGGAGTCAAGACGGGCAAGATCAAGGCTTACCAGCAGGAGCGCATTAACGTCATCCTCGACCCGGAGAACGCCGACCGGCGCGGCTTCGGTTATCACACATGGCAATCTATCCTGACGGTCGGCAAGGGCGGGATAACGGGCGCGCGCTCCTCGTCCCAATACTCGCAGAGCCGTCTGAAATTCTTGCCCGAGCCGCACACGGATTTCATTTTCGCCGTCACGGCCGAGACCACCGGCTTCGTCGGCTCGATCCTTTTGCTGTTGGCCTATGCGCTGCTGCTTTCGAGATTGATCGCCGGGGCGCGGCGCGCTCCGGACCGCACGGGGATGCTCGTCATCATGGCGATCGTCGGCGGTCTGGCCTTTCAGCTCTTCGTCAACATCGGCATGGCGCTCGGGATGTTGCCGGTGATAGGCGTCCCGCTGCCCCTTATGAGCGCGGGTCTATCCTCCGTGCTCGCCACCTTCATCGCCATCGGTTTCGCCATCAGCGTGCAACTGCGCCGCTTCGTCAATTAAGCTGAATCAGGGGGGAGTCGCCCGATTCCTCTTGAGATTCGCCCCGGTAGATTTGCGTCCCGGCCGGTCGAAGCCGTGACGCAGGCTTCGCGTTTCCGCTCACTCTCGGTTATACTCCGGCTTGCTCGCCCCTGCATGCGCTCGCTCGCTTTTCGGCGCGGCGCATCCACTGAGACTAAAGTTGTCAGGTCGCTGCCCAACCGGGAAATTTTCAGGTGGCTTCATTCATAGGCGAGATGCGAATTTTTTAAGGTCGGGTACTGTACTCGATCAGCTTTCGAGATTCTAAGAATCTGCCGAGCGGTCGCAAAACACTTCGCGGCCATCACCCAAGAACGAAAGCGCGCTCCCTGGAGTTTCGTCATGAAGCGGACGGGAAGAGCCTTGCGGGGCGCGCCGGGAAACTTAAAGCGGGTGTCGAGCATACGTATTCTTTTACGAGAAGGTGTGCTCCCCGCTTTAGAGGGTGGGTGATTGCCGCTGCCGAAGATGCGCCGCGAGGGCGATGCGGGGATTCCCTTTTTGGACAGGTCTAGCTACTCAAGCGCAACCGTTGCGACGCTCTCAGTCGCCGGGCGAATTGCGCGCACTTCGGCCTACGGCGCTCTGAGGCGCAAGCCGACCGGCCTTAAATCTACGCCGGCCTTACAATCCGGCCATCACACTTCGACAATCCGGCGCGGGCACTACCTGCCTGCTAAACGTGACGGTGCGGCGCGTCTCGCCCACGGGCTCGCAGACTCGGCCGCTCTGACACTTCACAACATCTACGCGACGACATCAAAGACGCCGGGCCAACAGCCCAGCAGCAGCCGGAACCTTTCAGCGCACGCCTCCGCAGAGAGCAGCGCGGAAGTGGCGACGGCAGCTTGCCGTCCTCTGTTTTTGGGGTCGTCGCTGCAAAGGAAAGTTTTCAGCACATGGCAAAAGAATTGATCGTCAGCGTCAATGGACGCGAAAAGAAGATAGCAATCATCGAAGACGAACGGGTCACGGAGTTTTACATCGAACGTGGCGAGGAGAATCAGGGCATTGTCGGCAACATCTATAAAGGCCGCGTGATGCGAGTCCTGCCCGGAATGCAGTCCGCCTTCGTTGACATCGGGCTCGAACGCGACGCCTTTCTATACGTCTCCGACTTCTTCGACGAAGAGGAAGAGTTCGAGCGCATCGTCCTTGATAAGACGAAGAAGACGGACTCGGGCGCTGCCGAGCGCGCCGCGCGCGAGCAGATCGAACAGGCGCGCGTAGAACGCGAGCAGCACATAGAGGCCACGCAGGAGCGACTCGAACCGCTCAACGATGCCGGGCCCGCCGCCTCCGTAGACACGGAAGAGGAAGCGGCAACGACGGCGGACGTGTCGCCCCAGGGCGCAGAGCCCGTCGAGGCGCAGCCGAGCATCAGCAGCAGCGCGACGGCGTCAACCGCACCGCAAGGCGAGGAGACGGAAGAGGGCGGGCATCGTCGCGGGCGTCGCGGGCGGCGGCGCGGCAAGGGCTCGAAGGATCAGCAGCCCGAAGCTACGAGCACAGGCGCGGGCGCGCCCGGCTTTAGCTCAACGCTCGATACGGGCGACATCGGAACGCCTTTCGCCGCCGCCGCAAACGACTTTCAGCGCGTAGTGGATGAAGAGGAGGTCGCCGCCGAGAATGGCGCGATGTTCAAGGACGCCAGGCTGCAAGAGCGCATCTTCGATCAGATTCACGCCGTCGAGTTCGACATGGAAGGGATACACGAAACGGAGGTCGGCTCGCTTCTCAACACGGGCCTGCCGTCGGACGCCTCTTTCCAGCGCATAGACGATAGCGACATCGCTTCGGCCGATGAGGGACGCGAAGGGCGTTCGGCCACCTTGCAACAGACGGTCGCGGCTCACGTCTCCGATTTTATTGACGAGGTGACGACCTCCGCGCCCGGCTCCCAAAGCTTCGAGCGCGTCAGCGATGACGAGAAGTTTGCCGAAGGGGTCGGTGTCGAAGAGACTCCGCCGGCGACAGAGACTACGGCGCGCGGAGGAGGACGCGCCTCCAAAGCGGCGCAGCGCGGCGCCAGGAAGGGGCGCGCTGCGAAGAGCGCCGCCGACCAGCCCACGGCAACGTCTGCCGCCGGAGCGGCAGACGAAGAGGCCGCGAAGCCTAAGCGCACACGCAGCACAACCAAGAAGGCCGCGACCAAGAGCACTACGAAGAGAGCGGCGGCGAGCAAGAAGGCTGCGAGCGGCGGCGCGGGCGGGCGCAAACGCCGCGCAAGCAACGAGGGGGGCGAAGGCGAAACGGACATCGCCGTGCTTGAAGCCGAGGCCGAGCGCGCCGAACACACGGACGTGGTCGCATCCGAGGCGGCCGACGACGCCCATTTTGAAGCGGGCTCGACCGGCGACGAGGCTTATGAAGACGGAGAAGCGGGCGTCAGCACCGGGCGTTCGCGCGCCGAATTCGCCACGCGGCGCGGAGGCCGTCGCCGTCGTCGTCCCGTCAAGTCTTCGGAAGAGTCGGGCGACGAGAGCCGCTCCAACGGGAAGGATGATGACGCGGAAGTTCCCGCCGAGGTCGAAGAGAGCGTGGCCGCACCGACGCCCGCCGCTGCGCCGCCCGCACAGCGCGGCCAGGGCAGGCGTGAGGGACGGCCCGAACGCGGCGGCGGACGCGATGATCGTCGCTCCGGCGGGCGCAGTAGTAGTAGTAGTGGCGGTGGCCGCGATGGCGGTGGCGGCGGCTCGCGCCGCGAACGGCAGCAGCAGCCGACCATCACAGACCTCCTGCGCGAGGGACAGGAGATCATGGTCCAGATCGCCAAGGAGCCGATCGCTAAAAAAGGCGCTCGCATCACCTCTCACATAGCGCTGCCGGGCCGCTTTCTGGTCTACATGCCGACGGTCGAGCACGTAGGCGTCTCGCGCAAGATAGAGTCCGACAGCGAGCGCGTGCGCCTGCGCAAGCTCATACAGGCCATCCGCGCCGAAGAGGATGTCCCTTCGGGCGGCTTCATAGTCCGCACGGCAGGGATAGGCATCAGCGAAGAAGACCTGCGCGACGACGCGCGCTATCTGGTACGCACATGGCTCGAAATACGCAAGGGCGCGGAGAAGGCGAAAGCGCCCGCCATGGTTCACAAAGACCTCGATCTGGTACAGCGCATCCTTCGCGACCAGCTGTCGGAAGAGTTCACGGCGATTCGCGTGGATTCCGAAGAGGAGTATCGCGAGATCGTAGAGTTCGTCAATCGCATCCAGCCGCGCATGGTCAAGCGCGTCAAGCTCTACACGCGCGACGAGCCCATACTGGAAGCATTCGGCGTGCAGGCAGAGATCGAGAAAGCGATCAAGCCGCGCGTCTGGCTGCGCTCGGGCGGCTATCTGGTCATCAACCAGACGGAGGCGCTCGTAGCCATCGACGTTAATACCGGGAAATTCGTCGGGCGCGGCGGCACACGCCTCGAAGACACTATCACGCGCACCAACATGGAGGCCGTCGAAGAGATCGTCCGCCAGATACGGCTGCGCGACCTCGGCGGCATCATCGTGCTCGACCTGATCGACATGGAGGACAGGCGTAACCGCAACCGCGTAATGCAGGCGTTACAGGAGGCGCTCCAAGGCGACAAATCGCCGACCAAGGTTCTCTCCTTCAACGATTTCGGCCTCGTCATCATGACGCGCAAGCGCGTCAAGCAATCGCTCGAACGCACGCTCTGCGCGCCGTGTCCCTACTGCCAGGGCGCGGGCCTGGTCAAATCCGCGCAAACCATTTGCTACGAGATTCTGGAGGAGGCGCGACGGCTCTCACGGGGTATGAACGGCGAGGGCATCAAGCAGACCACACTCCGCATCAACCCTGAAGTCGCGCGCTCGCTTCATGGCCCGGAACGCGACGTGCTGGCCGAGATAGAGGACTACCTGGGCGCTGTTGACATCACTAGCGACCCACACGTTCATCAGGAACAGTTCGACTTCGCCTTTATCTGAAGGTTGAGTCCCGGCATCTGATGCGGTTTCGTGTTTCAGGGCGCGTGCCATGCAGACCTGGGCCACGAAGCCGCATCGGGTGCGGGAACCCTCCCCATCAAGTCACAGGAGCGCCGATGCCTCGACGCAGTGCACGGAAGCGCCCGCCTGGGCCAACTGCGCGAGCGCCGGAGCTTTGACAGGCTTCGCATGGGCCATCCCTGCGTTTTCCGGATTTTTTAATTGCCTTGACAATTAAAATGCATAGTCTTACATTCTGCCGTGACTCTTCATTGCAGTGGCATGACATGATGCTCGGCGGGCGCGTGCGCTCTTGACTGTCAACGCCCTGCGCCGCTTCGGCGTTTCACGAGAGCGATTGCACTTGGCGCGAGCACCCCAGAATTTACTTGCTATCTTCCATTGAATGATGCCGACTCTGAGGGCCACATCCGTTCTGGAATCGCATCACCTATTTCCGAATTGACACTCTGTCTGACCCCTAATCACGGAGGAATCAACAATGCTTTTCCGGCTAGACTGTTCCTCGCGCCGCTTACTGACTTTTGCCTTGTCGCTGCTCGCATTTGTTTGCCTGGCGGCTCCCACACGGGCTCAAGACACAGTGACCGGCGCTTTCGAGGGACGCATCACCAACAGTCGAACGGGCGCTCCCATCGCAGGGGCGTCCGTACAGTTCATCAACCAGGCGACCGGAGTGCCGATTGCCAAGCGCACGGATCAGGACGGGCGCTTTTATCAGGGACTACTACAGCCGGGCACATACGTCATACGCGCCAACGCGCCTGGCTTTAAGACGGCGGAGGTCGAGCGCCGCCTCCTAGCCACGCAGAATAACCGCGTCATCCCGGTGCCCATCACGCTCGACCCGGAAACAGTTCCGACGACGACCACAACTACGACCACGACGACGACAACAACAACTACTCCGACGACGACCACGACTTCGACTGCCGGCACGACGACCGGCGCTCAGCAAGCCGAAGAAAAAGAGGTAGAGGCTGTTGCCATCAACCAGACGGATGCGCGGCGTGGCGGCGCATTTACGGAGCTTGAAGTCTCCACTCTTCCGCTCGGAGCGACGACTCTCGTGCGCTCTTTCGACGAGCTGGCGCTCTTGCTGCCGGGCGTCGCTCTGCCGCCGCAAACGACGGGCGTGGCCGGGCCCGGCATAGGGCCGGGCGTGGGCTCGGCCGGACAGTTCGCCGTCAACGGCCTGCCTTCACGCTCCAACAATTTCACGGTTGACGGCTCGGACAACAACGACGAGGACATAGGCGTGCGTCGCCAGGGTTTCTTCTCGCTGGTTCCGCAGCCGGTTGAATCGATCAGGGAATTTCAGATCATCACGCTGCTTGCGCCCGCTCAGTTCGGACGCAACATCGGCGCGCAGGTCAACGCCATCTCGAAATCCGGCACCAGCGCCACGCATGGAACGATCTACGGCTTCTTCAATTCGAGCCAGCTGAACGCTCGCAACTTCTTCGACACGGTCGGCGGCAATACGGTCACTCCGCTGTCGGCCGCGGGCAGGCCCGTTTTCATCAACGGCACGCAGGGCACTGTGCGCCTCAACAATGGCGGGCAGGACTCCTTCACGCTCGGCCAGGGAGGCTTCGTGCTGGGTGGGCCGCTTGACGAGGATCGGGGCCCCGGCCGTCCGCGTCGCATGTTCTACTTCATCTCGGCCGAAGGCCAGCTCTTGAACGCGAACAGGGAGGTCAGCTTCGCCGTGCCGACCATTCCGCAGCGCGGCGTATTCAATACCGGCGCAACCGGTATCAGCGTTAATCCTGTGACGGGCGCGCCCATCGGCGGCAACGGCGGATTCCCGACCACTGTCTCCGGCGATGCGATCTTTAGCTTCTTCCCGTTCCCGAACAACCCGAACGGCGTTTACGGCGCTAACACCTACACGCAGGTCTTGCCCGCCAGCGCCCAGGGCAAGGTTGTTTCGGGTAAGTTCGACGCCAGTTTCAGGGCTTTCCAGAGGGAGCACTCCTTTACCGCGCGCTACAATTTCACGGACGACTGGCGCGACATACCGGCCGTCGGCGGCGCGCTTTTCTCAAGGCTTCGCCCGCGCGTGAGGACGCAAAACTTCTCTACCTTCCTCAATACGGAGCTGAGCGGCCCGAATTCCACGAGCCCCGTCTTCAACCAGATACGGCTCTCCTACGGACGCACGCGACTGATCTTTGACGAGGGGCGTGACACGGAGTTTCTGCTCCCGACCAGACGCCGGTTCAACAATCCTGAGGACGGGCAGTTCCTGCTCAACGCGCCATTCCTGGTCAACGACACGCAGCCCAATCCGACCGCGTTTTGCCCTGTCGGAGTCTGCTATGACACCTTTGCCGCGGTAGGCACGGGCGAGACCGAAACCGAAGACCTGGGCCTGTTCGGCAACCTGCCCGCACTTGGGCCCGTCGGGCAGATCAATATCGCAGGCTTCAGTCCCGTAGGCGTAGAGGTCTTCAATTTCCCGCAGCGTCGCGTCAATAACACCTATCAGTTGGCCGATACGCTCTCGATGCGAAGGGGGAGCCACAGCCTGGCTTTCGGAGCGGATATTCGTCGCTCAGAGCTGATTAGCGCGCTGCCGCGCAATTCCCGTCCGCTGCTGACCTTTAACGGAGCGCCGCGCCTTGTCTGCACAGCGTTCGGCCCTAACGGGTGCACCGATTTCGAGTTTGCTTTTAATGCCGGCGCTCCGAATCCGTTCATCGCCCCGCAGGATTTTGCCGCCGCAGGGGCTCCGAGCGGGGTCTTTCAGTCAATCGTTCTGCCCGGAAGAGACTCAAACATCTTTCTGCGCTACTACCAGCTGAACTTCTTCGCGCAGGACGAGTGGCGAATCAGGCCGAACCTTTCAATCTCGCTCGGGCTTCGCTACGAGTACAACACGCCGCCGCGAGAGGTGAATAACCTGATCGAGAATACTTTCAGCGCCTCTTTGCCGACCGTGGTGCGCGGCTTGGCGGAGTTCATAGACGGGCGCACGCAGATATTCGAGCCTGATCGCAACAACTTTGCGCCGCGCGTCGGCTTCGCCTACTCGCCCAATCTGTTCGGGCCCGAGCATACGACCGTCATACGGGCCGGCTACGGTCTCTTCTACGATCAGATTCTGGGCGCGGTCGTCAGCCAGTCGCGCAACGTCTTCCCGACCTTCGTGACGGTGAACACGGCGGGCGGTTTCGGGAACCTGCTCTTCCCCTTGTTGCCGCTCGGACTGCTGAAC
>DASQYE010000732.1:0-3664 GCA_035639355.1 Pyrinomonadaceae bacterium | reverse complement strand
AATAAGGGCACGTTCAAGGATGCCTACGCGATCACTTCCGATCCGAAGCTGGTCGTCGTCGCCGGGGCTTTCACGCCCGAGCAGGTCGTGCCCGGCGAGAGCATTACGCTACGGCGCAATCCGAACTTCTGGAAGAAAGACCAGGCGGGCACACAGCTTCCGTACCTGGACAGCCTGCGTATAGAAATTACTAGCGACGCCAGCAATGCGATGGCTCGCCTGGGGCAGGGAACGCTGGATATTCTGGATCGCGTGCGCCCCTCGGACTACGCCTCGCTGCGCACGTCGCAGGGGCCTGTGCGCGCCTACGATCTGGGCCCCGGGCTCTTAACAGACCACATTATTTTCAATCTCAACCAGGGCCAGCAAAACGGCAAGCCCGTCGTCGATCCCGTCAAGAGCGCCTGGTTCATGGACGCGCGTTTTCGCCGCGCCGTCTCTCATGCCATCGACCGCGCGTCGATCGCTTCATCGACTTTGCAGGGATTGGCGACGCCGCTCTACGGCTTTATCTCGACGGGCAATCGCGTATGGGCGGCCACGGACCTGCCGCGCACGGAATACGATCTGGGGCGGGCGCGCGCTCTGCTCGCCGAAGCCGGTTTCAACCAGCGCGGCTCGCAGGATGCGCCGGAGCTTTATGACGCGAGAGGCAATCGCGTCGAGTGGACGCTGATCGTCCCGGCCGAGAGCGAGCCGCGCGTGGCGATGGCGACGGTGATTCAGGAAGACCTCGCGCGGCTCGGCATGAAGGTACAGATCGCGGCCATAGAGAACAGCCAGGTGACGGCCCGCCGCGCACAAAGCTACGAATACGATGCCATACTCTTCGGCACGTCCGCCACCGAACCTGACCCCTCCTCCTACACCAACTACTTGCGCAGCAGCAGCCCCTCGCACGATTGGTATCCGAAGCAGGAGAAACCGGCAAGCGCCTGGGAGGCGCGCATTGATGAATTGATCGCCGCGCAGGCGCGCGAGCGAGACGCGACGCGACGAGCCGCCGTCTTTCGCGAGATACAGCAGATAATGGCGGAACAACTGCCCGTAGTCCCGATCGTCACGCGCCACATCACTTCGGCGGCCAACGTGCGCATCGGCAACTACCGCCCAAGCCCGCTCTTCCCCTACTCGCTATGGAACGCCGAAGAGCTGTTTGTGCGTAAATGAGAGCGCGCGGCCTCGCGTAAAATCGTAGCAGCCTCGCTCGAAGAAAAAAGAAGCGCGGTCGCCGCTTCAACACGGCGACCGCGCTTCTCTCTCTTTTCTTCTCTTCCTATTACGAAATCAGCTTTGAGACAGCCGCCATCGCGTGCGCGAGTTCGGCGCGCGTCAGAGCGCTGTTTGGACGGAATTTCCCGCTATCGGCCGGGAGCATGCCATACGCCATGGCGACGGCGACGTAGCCTCGCAAGCTGGTTGGAATCGCGCTCGCGTCAGTGAGTAAGAGCGGCTCGGAAGCCTTTGCATCAGCCTCCGAGCGCAAGCCCGCAGCTCGAACAAGCGCGACCGCCGCCGTCAGGCGATCGGCGCTCTCGTATGGACGAAACGCGCCGCCAGCAGTCGTGTTGATAAAGAGCGCTCCGCCGGGCGCGGCCTGCACGCTCTCTATGAAAGGCATCGTCGCCGCATCGGTCGCGTCCGTAAAGCTGGGCTTGGCGGGCAGGTATTGCGGCACGCGGGCGCCCAAGACCAGCGCCGCCGCCAGGTCTGCGCGCGTGACACTGTAGCCGGGACGGAAATAGTTGCCGTAGGGCGTCATCACGAAGGAGCGCAACACCTGGTAAACATCCGAGCGTGAGGCTGCGCCTAGTCCGTCCAAGTCCAGAAGCGGCGAATACTCTACGCGCGTAACTTCAAGTATGCCCGTGAAGGGTTGCGGCGTCGCCGTTGGGCCAACGATATTGCCGACGCGAGCGCGCCACGCTCCCGCCGAAGGCATAAGGACGGCCACGCGCTCGCGCTTGCCCGTCAGTCCCGACCCATTTAAGGCGTCGGAGTCTTCACGCTGACTCCCGGTCGCGTCCATCAACGTGAGGCCCAGATTATTCGTGCTCGTCATCGGCCCCCAGGCGACCTCTACGGAAGCCAGCAGCGCATTCTCGGGAATGCTCAAGGTGGATTCGCTGGTCGCGCCGGGCACGGCCGTGCCGTTGAACTGTTGCAAGGGGTCTGTGACGAACCGTGCCTGGCCGCGATCGAGCGCCGCACGCCAGATGCCCATACGGCGTCCGGCGAATGCCGCCTCAAGCACGGCTGCGTGCGCGTTCAACATGCCCGCGCCCACCTCGTGCTGGAAATAACCCGGAAGCGGAGTCGCCGAGCGCTGCAATATGTCGCGGACTTCCGCAGGCGTCAGACGCGGGTTGGCCTCCAGCATGAGCGCGACGGCCCCGGCGACCTGCGGCGCGGAAAAGCTGGTCCCGCGCGCGGTCGTATAGAAAGGTATCTCGGAGACGGCGAGCTGTTTCGTGTCGGCCCCGGCGAGACCGAGCGCGCCCGTGGCCGAGACGGTCGAGCGCAGGCTGACTACGTTATCGCCGGGCGCTACGAGCGTCGGACGGAAGAGCGGGCTTCCGAAATCGCCACGCGAAGAGAAGTCGGTGAGACGGCCCCGATCGTCGGTCGCGCCGACGCTGATGACCCATGGGGCGACCGCGTAAGGATTCAGGCTGTGAAGACCGTCGCCGGTGTTGCCAGCAGAGAAGACTACGTTGATGCCCTTTTCCGTCAGCATCTTCGTGGCGACATTTACGGGATCGTTGAAGTCGAAGACCGTTTCGGCCGAGAAGCTGCAATTGAGCACGCGCACGTCGTAGCGCGAGCCCGACCCTAGCAGGTAATCGAACCCGGAGAGCACGAAGGAGAGCGTCAGGTCGCCCGCGCTCAAGCCTACGAGCCGCGACGCCGGGGCGACGCCCGCGTACTTGCCGCCCGAACGAAGGCCGCTGCCCGCGATCAGACCGGCGACGAACGTGCCGTGGCCGTAGACCTGATCCGTATTCTGCAAATCTTCTATGTAGGTGGGAGGCATGAAGCCTACGCTCAGGCTTTGAGTGTCGGCGAGCTTGACGTTCTGCACGACGCGACCCGACAAATCGCTATGCGTGCCGTCCAGGCCCGTATCGAGGACGGCCACCGTCGTGCCGCGACCCAAAATCGACAAGCCCGAATTCTTTCGCGTCAGATCGGCGTCGCGCCGCACGCGGTCAACGCCAGTGGTCGCCGTGCGCGTGTCGGCGGTCGAATCTAGGGTGCGATTGCCGTAGATCGAACGCACGTTCGAGAGATGAGAGATTTCGATTATGTCCGTCCGCTTCGCCGTAATCGCGATCATGGGCAAGACGTTGTAGCGCGTCCCGCCGAGCACGCCTATGCGCTGAAGATCGGCCAGGTCGCCATCTGTAGGCCGCTCGTGATAGACGACGACGGCGTTGATGTTACTATCGTCCGTCGGGTCGCTGAGCAGGAGGGCCAGCTCGGGATCGATGCTCTGCAAGCCGCGACCGGCATCCGCGCCCGCTGCGTTCAAGCCGTACGCTACGGGCAGCGACACGCTATCCGCGCCCGTCATGGTCAGGCCCGTGGCCTTCAACATCGAGATGGTGTCCGCGCCCGTCACCGTCAGCCCGCTCGGCGACATGGAAAAAACCTGCCCGTCCGC
>DASQYE010000731.1:0-4240 GCA_035639355.1 Pyrinomonadaceae bacterium | reverse complement strand
GTCTATCCATCCCCGTCATCTCACCCAGCAAAGTCTGCTCGAAGGCAATCGGCACATAGATGTCAGGGTAATAATCCACCTGCGATGTGCCTTTGAAATCGGGCGGGGTGACGCCTATGATTGTGAAAGTGGTTTGATTGAGCTTGATCTGTTTGTTTATAACCGAGCTATCAGCGCCAAAGCGATTCTGCCAGTAGCTATGGCTGAGCACGACGACCGGCTGAGCACGAGGATCGTCATCCTCCTCTCGGATCGTGCGGCCTATGAGCGACGGCACTCCGAGACCTGCAAAGTAGCCGCCCGAGATGGCCAACCCTTTCCCGACTTCAGCCTGCTCATCCACCAGCACGGTCAAATCCCTCAGATTCGCAAATGCGAAAAGGGAAGAGAGCGGGCTCGTCTTCTCGTGCGCCACATCATCACGCATCTTCTCAAAGATGCGATACCGAAACGATGAACCGCCGCGCCTGTCCGGCGGATTGCCGCCGACGTAAATTCCACGGCTGCCATTTATCCTGAAAGCTCGTCCGGATTGCCAGTTAAACAGGACTAGCTGCTCGGGCTCTTTGACCGGCAAGGTCTTCAGCAACACGGCATCGACCAGGCTGAACAAAGCCGTATTCGCGCCGATGCCCAAAGCGAGCGACAGCACTGCGATGGCTGTGAAGCCGGGCGCTTTTCGCATCAGGCGGAAGCCGTAGCGCAAATCCTGCCACGAATCTTCTATCAGACGGACTCCGCGAACGTCACGCGCCTGTTCCTTGAATTGCTCGACTCCGCCAAAGCTACGCAAGGCCGCCAGCCGCGCCTCTTCTCTGCTCATTCCGCGCGCAAGGTTTTGCTCGATCTCCTTCTCCAGGTGAAAGCTCAACTCGTCATCCAGATCACGCTCAACCTCGGCGCGACGAAACAATGCGCGCAGCCGCATTTTCAGCCTGTTTAGCATTCCAGCCTTCTTTCGCTTAGGTTGTCTTCAGAATCAGCGCCACCGCCCCGGAGAAGAGTTCCCACAACTCAGTCTCTTCGGCTAACTGTTTGTGCCCGGCGGCGGTCAGCTCGTAGAACTTCGCTCGGCGGTTATTCTCGGAAGCGCCCCATTCAGAGCTGATCCATCCCTGCGCCTCTAAACGGTGCAACGCGGGGTAAAGCGAGCCCTGCCCGACACGCAACACATCGCGCGAGACCTGTTGGATACGCTGGGCTATGTCCCATCCATGCGTCGGCCCCGCCTGTAGAGTCTTCAGCACCAGCAGGTCGAGCGTCCCCTGCAACAACTCTGTCTGCATTAACTCTGTCTGCATCTTCTTCATCATTTTCCCCTCGACATTCGACAGGGTAAAGCCTAAGTGATTACTTGTCGGATGTCAACAGAAGAGTCTTATGAGGTCAGAACCGGCAGGGGCGTGGCTCACCCTCGCGCGAAAGAGCTAGGAAGCGGATGCCTGGGAACGCCTTATACGTAGCTGATCTCAAAGGAAATTATACTGCGCACGAGAGGGAGACCGGGCGCGTCGCGCAAGCACGAAAACCGCTCCGGCGCAGACGCGGCTCCGGCCTTAAAGACGATGCCGTTTCTTGATTCTCGACGCTCAATCCATGCGCAGCGCCTTGCCTACGGATGGGTCGCGGCGAACGCGCCAGATTTTTGAATCGAGGTAATAATGAATGAACGCGTAGCCCCAGAAGAAGGAGGCGATCAGCTGCGTCGCAAGCGTCGCGGGCCCGCGCGTATAGCCCATGTACTGGCGCGGCGCTTGATACCAGAGGCCGAAGAGGATGCCGAAGGCCAGATAGTAGATCAAACGACGGCTGATTAATTCCGCGCCACCGTAACGCTCCCTACGGTCGTCGCCCGTACTATATTTCTTGTTGTGAAACCAGATCAGTCGATGGTATTGCAGGTTATGATAGATCGTGAGGATGGCGACGATGGCGATGGGCTTATGCGGCATCGGCGTCAACAGCACTACCCAGTGCATGGGAATCGCGGCGGCGAGCAAGAGGTATTTCGGAACGTCAAGAGGTTGGCCGCCGAGGGCGCGCTGCAACTGGCGGCCCGTCCACGCGAGGGCCACCACGACGGTCGCGGCAAGCAGCAGGATTGCCAGAGTGTCCGTGCCCGCTTGAAGTTGCGCGGGCACGCGCGCCATCGCTTCCGGGTCGCGCGCGACGAAGGCTACGAACGGATAGGTGAAGGCCAGCATCAGGAAGAGACGGTCGAGCGCATTATCAATGGGCGCAAGATCATTGTTCTTCTTCTTGTAGAGCACCATGAAGCCGTAGTGCTGTTTGACCAGGTGATAGTAGGCCCAGAGCGCGGCGAGGAAAAAGAAGACGAACCCCGCCCCGGCCAGAACCATCACGGGGCCGATGATAAAGAAGAGCAGCGAGCCCAGGAGCAGACGCTTTCGCGCGCGTCGTTCCGTGCGGTCGAAATAGGTGCGAGAATATGTGCCGAAGACGTGCGGCGCATCGATCAGGATCGCCCACGCGGCGACCATCGGAACCAGCGGAAGGACGCCCTTTACGTAGAGGGCAAACAAAGCGTAGCTGGATGCGACCGAGCCTATGAACCAAAGCATGTCGTCGTGCGCACTGATAATCCAGCGCAGCGAGACGGCGCTCTGGCCTATGGCCGGAATGGTTTCGCGCGTGGCGGCAGACATGAAAGGCTCCCTGAAAGCTCTGGCGAACGCGCCGCGCCGTGGACGCTTATGTCCTGGTACGGCCCACAATCCTTCGAATCCCTACTCTAGCGAGGCGCTGGGATTTTAGCATTAACAGCGGCGCGCGCAGAAAGAGAGGCGTGCGCCGCCGCGAAAGGAAAAACTTATGAAACAGGATGACGCGGCGCTCAACCAACTGCTAGCCATTCTCTTTCAGGCCCACCCGTGGCACGGCGTAGAGCCCGGCACGGGTGCGCCCCGTCTCCTCAACGCTTTTATAGAGATCGTGCCGACCGATGTCGTCAAGTATGAGCTGGACAAAGCTTCGGGCCACCTGCGCGTCGATCGCCCGCAACGATTCTCAAGCCTGTGCCCGATGCCTTATGGTTTTATCCCTCAAAGCTACTGCGGCGACCTTGTGGGAGAACTCTGCTCGGAGCGAGTGGGCCAGAGCGGCATCCGTGGCGACGGCGACCCGATGGACATCTGCGTGCTGACGGAAAAAACTTTCTCGCACGGCGATTTCTTCGTTAGCGCGAGGCCCATCGGCGGCCTGCGTATGATAGACGGCGAGGAGGCCGACGACAAGATCATCGCCGTGCTGGAAGCCGACGTTGCCTACGGCCACATAGAGAATATTACGGAGTGCCCGCCCGGCCTCATCGATCGCCTCAAGCATTACTTCCTGAGCTACAAGCAGCTGCCGAGCGATGCGCCGCGCCGAGTAGAGATCGCGGACGTTTACGACCGCGCCGAGGCAGGCGAAGTGATTGCGCGCAGCCTTCTTGATTACCGCGCCAGCTACGGCGCGCCCGAAGAGCGCCTGGGCCAATTACGTCGCCTCCTAAAGCAATAGCCCGGAAAGCGCGAATCGCCGCAATGGCCGCCCTACGGCTCACGCCGCAAAGACGTCAGTGAAGCGCGCGTCGCCTGTATGATGGATAAAAGGGGTTGATCCCGGGCGGGATTAAGCCTTATCTATCGTCTCTTCAATACTGCAACGAGGGCAGAAGAGGGCTCGGCGGGTCGCATCGCGCCAGCGTGCGAGGGCTGCTGTGGAAAGGCGCGGCTCTTTGGCTTCGGCCTCTCCCTCGGTAAAGAATCGGGCCAGTCCTTCGCTCGCGCCGTCACGACAATCGCGCGCCTGCGTCTCGGCGCTGCAATGTTTGCAGACCCAGCCGAAGCCCGTATTGATGAAATGATCCGTCTCAATCACGGAGAGATTAAATGTCAGATGCTAGATGCCGGATGTCAGCAAAAACCAGCATCTAACATCCAGCATCTGACATCTCTTTTTTTACCGGCGGATTCCGCGCCTTGAGTCCGGCAGTTCCAGCAGACGCACGGGCACGGTGGCGCGTCCGTTATCGCGTACAACTTCGACCCTGACAGTATCGCCGATCTGATGTTTGTCCAGGATGCGGTATAGATCGTCAGTATCGCTGACCTTCTCGCCGTCTACGGCGACGATGATGTCTCCCAGATCGACGCCGCCGTCCATCGATTGCGTGGTCTCACGCAAACCCGCCGCCGCAGCGGGGCTACCGGGAGCAACATTCATGATCAGCACGCCG
>DASQYE010000730.1:0-12415 GCA_035639355.1 Pyrinomonadaceae bacterium | reverse complement strand
CCATAGGCATAATCCAGTTCGACGACTCGAATTTGGCGACGCCCCTGGGCCCGCCCTGCGCGTTAACGCCGAGCTTCATATCGCCGTGAAGAAAGAGCAGCCAGCGGCCTACCTTTTTGTACCACATGTACATGGGCGTGGTGGCCGGCTGCCAGGACGTGCCGGAACCCATCTGGCCCATCGAGATCGAATTACGGCTGTTCGTATTCGGGCGCAGCAGTATGTTCATCTGCTCGCCGGACATCTCAAGTGCGCCCGCTTCCATACGCCCCATCCCGGAAGTCTTCCCGCCGCTCATATCCATGCCGGGCATCGTGCCTTCGGCGTCCGTCGAGGGGGCTTCACCTGCGCCTGCGGCTTCGCCAGTGCCCGTGTTCATGTTCTCCATGTTATGGCCTTCGTGCCCGTGCGGCGTGGGGGCTGCCGGCTGCGCTTCCGCCGCCGGGGGCTGAGGGCCGCTCGCTGGCTCGCCCGTGCTCGTCTCCGGCGACGAAGCGTCGGGCGAAGGCGCGGCAGCCGCCGGAGGCGGCGTGGCAGTCTCCGTATGCATATCGTGATCGGACGGAGTGGTCGTCTCTTCGGTCTCCGTCCGCGGCGAGGCTGACGGCGTCGCGGCAGGCGCGGGCGAGGTCGCTGGCATGTTCATGCCCGGCATATCGCGCCCCTCCTGCGCATCATCTCTCTGCGGCGGCGCTGTAGTAGTGGTATTGGTGGTCTGCGGCCCGCGCGAAGTTGAAGTCCGCGTTGAAGTCCTCTTTCGTGGGGCCGCCTTCTTCTTAGGCGCTTTCGGCTTCGGCTTGCTCGCGTTCGGCATAGTGCTCATGTCGTGCCCCTCGTGCTGGGCTCGCGCCGTGTGGCCGGGCAGCTCAGCGCTCAAGCCGAAGCAGGCCGCTATAAGTACGATCGTATAAAGTTTCTTATGTAAGTTAAGACTTCTCATGATTCCCCAAGAAATATCGGTTGCGACCCGTCAGGAGAAGAGCGGACGCGCGTCCGGGCTTCCCTGCCGTCCGGCTGAGAATTAAGGTCTGCCGGGAACGCAAACACACGTGCGCACCCGGTTCTCTGATAGAACCGAAACGTCCGAAAGGGGAATCTAGATCAGGAAGATGCCGAGGAGTAGATGTCTGCGGGCCCCTCTGCCGGGCGGCGAGCCCTGCGTCGGGATGATGTTCGAGATGCGGATGAAGGCGGGCGGGGCGATCGACCTCACGGGCGGCGAATCGACGACGCCGGTATCGCCTCTGCCGGGCTGCGCGTCGCGCGCCTTGACCGGCTCGGTCGGAAGACTCCTATGGCTGATGCAATGCCGGCACGATTCCGTAGACCGCGCGGCGGCGTCCCGCGATTCTTCTTTAGTCCGAGACGACGCTTCCATGTCGTCCATCGATTTATGCGAAGCAGCAGCAGCGGGGCTCTCATCATCGCTCGCGTCAGCCTTCGCGTGACAGGAAGCGTGCCCTTTCGTCTTTAAAGGTGCCGCCGCCATTTGCGCCGCGTGCGGGCACAAAACGGCGGCAAGCACGCCGCCCCAGCCGCTCAAGATGAGCGCGCACAGGAGAACGGCTATGAACAAAGATTGACGACGCATAAAGTCGGAAAAGCAGGAAGCCCTTTGATGCCTCAACAGGCGGGGCCAGTTTACCACCCTGGCGTTGATTTTATAAGTCGTGAATCTGTCAAATGCTCTTCTGGAGCTGCCGGTTGCGTTTCCGGGCCGTGAGCGGAAGGCCGTGTGGGCGAGCCGAAGGCCACAGTGGCAGAGCCCTGGCCCCGGTTGGGCTCGCTTTTCAGTGTGTTAACATGCGCCGAAGACTCCGTGAAAGAGAGGCAAGACAATTTTGCAGGAAGCGTCGGAACAGTTTATCTGGGTCGAGCAAACCCTCGGCGAGATGACTATGGAGGAGCGCATCGGCCAGTTATTGATGCCGGATTTGACGGGGACGCTCATACATGAGGGGAGCGAGCAGTGGGCGCGGCTCGTCCGTTTCGTCGAACGCCTGGGCGTCGGCGGCTTCATCGTTTATAACGGCGATGCCTTTACTACGGCCGCGCTCGTCAACCGCTTGCAGCGGCGCGCGCGCGTCCCTCTCCTCTTCGGCTCAGATTTCGAGGGAGGCGTAGGGATGCAGCTGCGCGGCGGTACGCGCCTGCCGCGTGCGATGGCCCTGGCGGCGACCGGAGAGACGGAGTCGGCGGCCGAAGCCGCGCGTATCACGGCGCGCGAAGGCCGCGCCATAGGCGTTCACGTCAACTTTTATCCGGTCATGGACGTGAACAATAACCCGTCGAATCCTATCATCAACACGCGCGCCTTCGGCGACGACCCGGAGATGGTGGCCCGCTGGGGCGCAGCCTTTATCCGCGCCGCACAGGACGAGGGGCAGATCGCTACGGCCAAACATTTTCCGGGCCACGGCGATACCGCGCTCGATTCGCACATACTGCTGCCGACGCTCCTTGCGACGCGCGAGAGGCTGGAGCAGACGGAACTTGCTCCATTCCGCGACGCCATACGCAGGGGCGTGCGCGCAGTGATGACGGCGCACATCAACGTGCCAGCCCTGGACGCGGGCGCGCATGAGCCTGGCCCGGCGACGCTCTCTCCCGCGCTGATCGACGGGATACTACGAGGGGAGTTCGCCTTCGACGGGCTCGTCTTTACAGACGCGCTTTCGATGGGCGCGGTCGCAGACCGCTACGAGCCTGGAGAGGCTGCGGTGCGCGCCGTCCTGGCCGGATGCGATGTGGTTCTATACCCTTTGGACGCGGACGCGGCGCACGCGGCGCTGTGCGATGCGGTGGGGACGGGACGGCTCAAGCGTGAGCGCGTGGACGAATCCGTCAGGCGCATCCTTCGTGCGAAAGCCTGGTGCGGACTTCCGAGCGCGCGCCTGGTTTCGCTCGACGGCGTCTGGGACACCCTCGCCAGCCCGGCGCACACGGCGACGGCGCGCGAGCTTTTCGAGCACGCCGTGACGCTCATACGCGATCCGCGCGGCCTCCTTCCGCTGCGGAATAAGCGCGTCACGGCGATCATCCTGAAGGACTCAGTCCCGGTCTGGGCCCATGTGTTGCGTGAGCCTGCGGGCCTCCCCTTTTCGCGCGACGCGGTGGCCAGATTTCGCGCCCGCGTCATAGAGTCCAGCGCCGACGCGGCCGACATCGAACAGATAAGGGCGGCGACGAGCGATTGCGACGTGGCGATCGTGGCCGTCTGCGCGCGCGTCGCCGCCTATAAAGGAAGCGTCTCGCTCGCCCACGCCCACGCGGAGGTATTGCGGGCGCTCGACGAGGCGGGCGTGCCCACCATCGCCACCATCTTCGGCAATCCTTACGTTCTGCCGCGTGTGCCAGAGAGCGCGACCACCTTGTTAACGTTCGAGTCCGTGGCCGAATCCGAGGAGGCTGCGATACGCGTGATTGCAGGCGATATTCCGGCACGCGGTCGCGCGCCCATACGCCTGTCGCCCGGTTGAGAATAAGGAAGGGGGACGGCGGCGCGTCCGGGCGTGTAATGAATTCATCTTTGAGCCTTTAGATAGATTCACTGCGCTCCGTCGCTCAAAAGCCTTCTACGGTCGTTTGACCGTGGAAAGCTTTTGGTGAGACGATGCACTCCACGCCATAAAATTTCTGTCGGAGGTTGGAATCATGGAGATCGATAAGGACAAGGTCGTGACGCAGGAAGAGCTGGACGAGCCGGCGCCGATCGACGAGGTCGAGGGCCGCGTCGAAGCGGAGATGAAACGGGCCGAAGGTCGCGCAAAGGAGCGCGTCGCGCACGGACTGGAGGATACGGAACTTGAGCGCGAGGGCCGCGAGTTGAAAGAAGAGGGGAAACGCGAGCTGGAAGAAGAGCGCCGCGAAGAGCAAGGATGAGCGAAGGGACGAGGGATGAGGGATGAATGAAAAGCTTTAATTTGAAATGAACGGCTCAATCAGGCATCGATCCTAACCCTTTAATCCCTCATCCCTCCGCCCTCATCCCTTATTTTACTCCGTGTTTCCGCTGCGGCTGACGGAGCTGCCGGTCTCTATGAGCCAGGGGCCGCGATCATTGCCGGTCAGGTCCGAGTCCTGGACAGTACCAGCGCCGTTGCTGTAGGCCCACACGGCTTGGTAGCCGTTGTCATTGATCTTGCAGCGCCGCACCGTGGGATTTCCGCCCTCCGAGGTGGCGACGCCAGCGAAGGCGTTCTTGAAAATCTCGCAGTTCTCAATCGTGCCCTTGCTGTTTTTCCAGACGAAGATGCCGCTCACCTTGCTCTCGGAGATCTTGCATCGTCTGACGACGGGGTCGCTGCCGTCCTTGATCTCGATTCCGGCATAGACGGTGGCGGAGATGTCCGTGTCCTCAATCGTTCCCTTGCCGTGATCGTAGATAAAGATGCCGCCCGCTTTGCAGTCGTGGATTCGGCATTTGGTGATGGTGGGGGCGGCGTATTCGCCGATGGTGATTCCCGCGTAGTCGTTGCCGTAGATGTCGCACTCTTCTATCGTGCCCTTGCTGTTCTTCCAGACGAAGACGCCGCTCGCCTTGTTGTCGTAGAGCTTTGAGCGGCGGACGGTCGCGTTGCTTCCGTCCTTGATCTCGACGGCGGCGTTGACGTTGCCGTAGATGTCACAGTCCTCGACCGTTCCACTGCCATGATCGAAGATGAAGACGCCGCCCGCTTTGCCGTCGTGTATGCGCGTGCGACGCATGACGGCGTCGGCCAGCGAGCCGTGAACCGCCACGGCGGCGAGCGTATCCGAAGTAATGTCGCAATCCTCCAGGGTCAGCTGCCCGCGCGGAATGTCTATGGCGAAGAATTCTTTGGGCGCGGTGCGGGCGCGCAGGGTCAGGCCCCTCACGGTCGCTTGCTCCGTCTGCATGCGTATACAGTTTGTGTCTTTACTCTCGACTACGATGTCACGGAGCGGCCCGTCGCCGACGATCTCCACCTGCTTGTCTATCGCGAAGCCTTCGTTATAGAAGCCCGGTCGCACCATAATGCGCGTGCCCGACTTAGCGTTCTTAATGGCCTCGGCGATGGTGGTGTACTGCCCGCCGCCGCCCTTCGAAACGATGATGATCGGCGTCCTCAGCATAGTGTAAACGACGAAGCCGGCGACGCCTGCAAAGCCTATTAGAAGGAGGGCCGCGATGGCTATGATCCAGGGCCATGGGTTCCCGCTACGGCGCTGCATGGTCGCCGCCTGTCCGTAGCTTCCGGGCTGCGGCGGCGTGTAGGGCGTGGGCCTATATGATTGGGCCGGGTTGACGGTGGGCGCTTGCGGGTACAGAACGTCTGTGCGGCCCTGTTCCGTCTCGCGCGCGGCAGGGATGCGCAACGTCTCCTGTGAACTGAACGAAGCCGGTTCGACGCGCAGTAGGGCCGCGCCGTCGTCCAGGCAAAAGTTCAGGGCGGCCTCATCCGAGTAGGTGCGGTCACAGGCGGGGCAGCGTTTCATCGTATGCCTCCGGTCAAAGCAGATGGCGGCGCACCGCAAAAATCTTTCCGAGGCGAGGGATTGAAGGCTATCCTTGAGGCGCGAAAAGCGGGGCGAAACCCCGTCTGGCTTGCGTGGCCCGGTACGTTCATCCGCCGTCATGGCGGCGCGAGCCGCACCCACGGCGTTTCAGGCAAGCCTGGGGCCAGGAGAGCGTTCTTTACGCTCCGCTCTTTTCGTTGACGGCCTGCTCGACGGCCTGGCGCATCTGCGGCGGCGTCTGCACGGGGCTGAAGCCTACGAAGCGCTTGACGACGCGGCCCTCGCGCGAGATAACGAAGCTTTGCGGGATGGAGTTGCGCACCTGTCCCTGCATCAACCCGAGCGCGAACTCCTGCGTCGCCCAGCCTATGGTGTAGTTTATCTTCTGCTCGCGCACAAACTCATTGACCTTCTCCGCATCGCCTACGGGGTCTTCGTTGGTCAGACCGATCAACTCTACGCGCCCTTTATACTCGTTGGCGATGTCGATCAGGTGCGGAATCTCTATACGGCACGGCCCGCACCAGGTGGCCCACAGATTGACGACGACGACTTTGCCCGCGTAGTCCGCGAGCTTGACGCTCTTTCCGTCAATGGTCTTCAGCTCAGTCGTCATCAGGTTCGCGGGCAGCGGAGGCAGAGCCGCAGGGACGGCCGGGCCGCCCGCCGCAGTGGCAGCGCCGCCACCATTGCCGCCTGCCTGCGCGGCGTTCTGATTGTTTTTTGCAACCTCGGCCGCCGGGTTGCAGCTGGACGCGCCGAAGGCCGCGACGAGCGCCAGCACAAGGAAGGTAAAAGCCATGCGCCCGGTCGTCCAGAAGTTTTTCCGCGGGCTACGGCGCGGCTGTGTTGGAGAAGTCATTTAGTCAAATCTTCCTTTTCTTAAACCGCCAGGCTAAGGGATAGACACCCCTGCGACTCGAAACGTTGCGATGCGCTGCAAGTCCGTGCCGACGATAGCATATTCGCCGGGCAGAAGCGGCTCGCGCGGGCGTATCTCCATGTAAACCATCCCGCCGTCGCGCGCCAGGACGCGATAGCGCGGCTTGACGATCTCTTCGGACGCGATGGCGTAGCCGCGCATGCCCTTCTGCGTAATGGCCGTCACGCGCCGCGCGCCGCGTCTTGCCGCGAGGCGGACGAGAAACGGCGGATGCGCCTCCGCCTGATCCGGCACGAAAACGTACAGGCGCGGCTCGTCCCCTTTGACCAGCGTCGCTGCGCTCGCGCCCTTCAATTCGACGTAGCTGATCTTATCGCCCTTTGCCACCTCGTCCGCTTTAATCGGCGTCGTGCCGGCTTCAAAAGGCAGCGCCGCGAGCGCGCCCTGCTCGTCCGCCAGGTAGACGGGCGTGCGGTCGGCGGGCGGGGCCGGAAAAGTCTGCTGCGCGCGAGACGCTTTACCCTGAACGCGGAGTGTCAATGGGCCGGCCCACGCGACGAGGGCGATAGAGAGGGCGAGCGCCGCAGATGTTTTCCAAAAGTGCTTTCTCAATCTCGTCGCGTCTCCCGAAAGAGCTATGGGCCGGGGCGTTCTCATGCGCCGTCGGCGTAACCGAAAAGTAAATATCGTGACTTGCCGCCGCCAAGTCAAGCCGCGCGCCGTCCCCCTACGCCGTGAGCGGCTCACCATGCCCGGCGCTGAAAAATCTTGTAGCCCACAGCAAGCCGCGCCCTGTGTTGGGGCTTTCGCCCCTTTCGCCGCAAGCGAGTGCGGGCCTCTCTGCGGCGGGACTTCACCCTATGTCCTGCGATCTGAGCGCCATGATGGTCGCGATCATCAGGCCGAAGAACATTATTAAGAGCACGATGGGGTTCAACAAAACATTGCCCCACGGGTGCTTGAAGTCTACGTAGCTGGAGAGGTCGTCGGGTATCCTCTCTGCCTCCGGCACGGTCGGCGCATCGCCGAGTTTCGGCGCTTCCGGCTGGACGGCCGACGTGTCGCCCTGCTTCAACTTATCGACATACTCGTTCATCTTCTTCTCGAAGTCGGCCTGATTATCCTCGGCCGTCTTCTTGTAGTTCTCTATGTCGCGGCGCGCCCGGCGGATGTTCTCGTCGTTCAAGTCCTCCACGTGTTTGTAGAGACCGCGCCCCTCGTTCGTACCGGTCTTCTCAGAGCCCTCCTCGCGCAAAGTGTCCAGACCCGAAAGTTGCTTCATCTCGTCGAAAGACCAGGTCGCAGGCATCAGCAGCCCGACCAGTTTCGATGCGCCCTGCGGCACGCCGACCAGCCCCGAGAAGAGAATCTGCGGGATCAGTATGAGCGGCACGAGGCTCGTCGCCATCTCAGAGGTCTTGACCACCGCCGAGACGAAGAGTCCGAGCGCGATGCCGACGATGCCCGTCAGGATCATGGTGATTAACTGCGGGACTCCAAACCAGTAGCCCTGGAATTTCATCATCCCGGCGAGGTCGAACAGCTTGACCGTCCCGAACAGCAGGACGCACTGCACGCCGACGATCATCGAGAGCACGAAGAGCTTAGAGCCGACGTAGGGCAGTAGCCCCAGGTTTACCATCCGCTCTCGATTGTAGACGGCCCGCTCGCGTATGATCTCGCGCGCCGCGACCGACGTGCCGAACCAGACGGCGACGAGCGCGATCACGAAGAAGGGAAAGTCTCGCGGAACGTCGCGGCCCACGACCAGGTAAAGAAGGAGGGCGACGATCGGGGCCTGGCCGAACAGGATCAGAAGATTGAAACGGTCGCGCCCGAGCACCTCCATGTAACGGCGCGCGAGCGTGGCCCACTGGCGCAGCGCATCCGTCACGGTCGGACGCCGCTTGGCGGGCGCGGCCACCTGCGCGTCACGACGCAGGCCGCTTAGGGGCTGCACGATATTGCGCTGGTACTGGGGCGTGCGCTGAAAGCGCCGCTTCCATTCCTCGGCGACCGATTCGGCGATCTGCTCCTTCTGTTTTTTGAAGGCGGCCTTCTGCTCCTTCGTGGCGTTGGGAGGCAGCGGCGGCATCTTTGCGATCTGATCCTCAACGGGAGCTTCCAGCTTGTCGTAGAGGTCTTTGAAGCTGTCGGCCTGGACGTGCGCCAGAGCCTCCTGCGGCGCACCGTAGAAGACGAGCTTGCCCCTCATCATGACGACGATCTTATCGAAGAGCTTGACGTTCTCCATCGCGTGCGTCGTCAGGATAACGGTTCTGCCGGACTCTGCGATCTGCCGGAACAGCTTCATGATCTTCTCTTCGGTCGCCGGGTCTAAACCGGAAGTCGGCTCGTCCAGAAAGATCACGGAGGGCTTGGTAATCAGCTCGACGGCGATGGAGACGCGCTTGCGCTGTCCGCCCGAGAGTTGGCCCACGGGCACATCCCTGCGCTCCGAGAGCCCCGTCACGTCCATCACCTCGCCGACGATCTGGTCTATCTCCTGCGTCGATACGTCGCGCGAAAGCCTGAGGCGGGCGACGTAGTAGAGCGTGCGATAGACGGTCAGCTCCCGATGAATGATGTCGTCCTGCGGGACGTAGCCGATCGACTGTTTGAGCGAGTCTAGATGCTGGTAGAGGTCTAGGTTGTTAATCAGCACGTGTCCGGCGGTGGCCGGGCGCATGCCGTTCATGGAATCCATGAGCGTCGATTTGCCCGCGCCCGAGGGCCCAAGCAGACCTACGAACTCGTTGGGCTGGATGGTCAGATCGACATCGTCCAGAAGCTTAATCATGCCGCCGCCCGAGCGGTTGGAGACCTCCTTGGTGATGTCTATGACATCGATGCGCGTCTTCGAGCGGGTGTCGAAGATGGCCACGCCGCGTTGCGGGTCTGCCTGTAGAACGAACGGGCCGACCTGCACTATGTCGCGGTTCTGGACGGGACGACGCCCCGTGATGCGCGCGCCGTTGACGTAGACGCCGTTGGTCGAGCCGACATCCTCTATGATGATCTGGCCCGAAGCGTTCAGGAGCCGCGCGTGGTGATTCGAGATTTGCAATCCGTCGAGATGAATATCGTTGTCGGGCGCGCGGCCTATGGTGAGCTGCTGCTTGCCGTTGAACCCGAGCTGCATCAGTAGCTGCGGCTGGCCCGCGCCGCCGCCGCCGCCAATCGCAGGCTTCTGCGGCTGCAAGGAGCCGGAACCCGACTTGACGACCATCGTGTGCATCCCGGCGACCTCAGCGAGCGGGCCCGAGACGGGAGCGACGGGTGCGACCGCCGGAGCGCCCGCCCCGGCCAGCGCCCGCTGCCCCGCGTGTTGGGCCCCGGCCGGAGCGGGATGCGACGGGGCGACGAAGCGCAGTATGGGCCCGCCCATGCCGAGCTGGATGCGGTCTCCGTCATAGAGAGGCGTCGGCGTGGTGATGCGCTGGTCGTTGAGAAGCGTGCCGTTGAAGCTGCCTTTATCGACGAGCACAAACTGGCCGTCACGGCGTTGTACTTCGGCGTGCCGGCGCGAGACGACCGCCGCCGATGCCTCGATCGCCACGTCGGTCGCAGGGTCGCGCCCGAGCATCATCACGTCCTTCGTGACCTGTATTCGTTCGAGCTGGCCGGTCGCGCTGCGGACGATCTCTATGAAGGCGGGCTGCGACGCGGCCGCGCTCGGCGGAGGTGGTGGGGGCGGCGGAGCAGCAGCAACAGCAGCGGGCCTCGGCGCGGGCTGAGGCGGCTGCGGTTGCGGTGGCTGAGGCTGAGGCGTGGGCTTCGGCGGAGGCGCTGCCGCCGCCGGCCGCTCTTCGGTCAACATGTCGCGCCGCGTCTCCATATCCGCGAAGTCCACGGGGGCGGGCTTGGGCTGCTCGGCGTGTTCGATGCGCACGACGAGCATGACGGGGCCGCCAGCGCCGAACTGCGCGCGCGCGCCCTGACGCAGCTCGACGGGTTCGCCTATGCGCTGGCCGTCAAGGAAAGTGCCGAAGCTCGAATTGGTATCGACGAGCAGGTATCGCCCGTCTTTGAGCCGAATCTCGGCGTGACGGCGCGAGACCATGGGCCATTCCGTCTGGTTGAAGACGACCTGGCACTCGGCCGGGTCGCGTCCGATTTTTATGACGGGGCGTTCGTATGCGCGTTCGGGCTTCTGTTGCCCGCTGCTCTCTTCCGATAGAACTATCTTCATAGGGGCCTACCTTAGATATTTTCGGATTTTACGGTTCCGGGTCGAAGGGCACGATGAAGAGATCGAAGCCCGCAGCTCGAAACCTGAAGCTTTTCAAGGGCAGGGCGCTTCCACTCACTGGCCCAGCTTGAATGAGTTTAAGATCACGGGCAATTCGCCGCGCACGCCTACGTCCTCTATGCTCTTCAACTCCGGCGCGACTGAGGTCGCCAGCATCAGTAAAGTCACTCCGCGCTTATCGCCTTCCTTTCCGGGAGGCAACAAAACGACGCGCCCCCAGATGGTGATGTCGCCCTTCTCGGTTTCACGCGAGACGCTCTGGAAGCGAAACTCGTAACCGCTGGTCGAGTTGATACGCGTCTCGCCCTCGGAAATCTTTCGGTATTCGGGAAAGCTGGCGGTGAACTTCGAGTCGAAAGACTTGACGAGACTGGGGAAGATGGGGCGGTCTGCTTCCACCGTGCCGTGGCTCTCGTAGTAACCGACGGCGAAGTTCTCCTGCGTGTAATCGGGCGGCAGCCTTCTCTCGACCTTGACGAAATTGCTGGAGCCTTCACCCCCGGCTTTCGTGTCCAGCTCCCAAGTCCTGGGATAATAGAATGAGAAATCGGCGTAATGCTCGTCGAGCAGGCTGTTCAGGTTACGCCGCGTGTTGACGAACTGCGTCGCGTTCGGCGGCGGCCCGGCGGGGCTCGGGCTAGCGCTGGCCCTCGCGTTGTCATTAGCATTCGCGTTCGCGTTGTCGTCAACGCCGGCATTGATGGCCGTGCCGCCGCCGGAGCGCTGCGGTTTGCTCGTCACATACCATAGCAGGACGCCTCCAGCGCCCAGGGCGAGCAGCAAGAGCGCGGCGACTCCGCCCAAAATCCAGGGCAGCTTGCTAGACTTCCTGGGTGGCTGGGCCGCCTGGGCCAACTGCGGCGGCGGCGGCTGTGGCGGCGGCGGCAGTGGCGCTGAATGGGTCGCAGGCAAGGACGCCGAGACGGTCGGCAGGGGGGCCGAGATGGGGCTCTCGGTCGGCCCCGTCGGTTGCGTCTGAAATTCTGAGGTCGGAGTGGTCGGCCCCCCGGCGGTGGTTCTGTTCAGGTCGGGCGGAACGATGGGCGCAGTCGAGCCCGGCCCCGGAGGCAAGGGCGTCTGCAAGGTCTGGTTTAGATCAATAACGGTCGGCGCGCTCCCCGAAGCGGCATCCGAACCCGAGCCCGACTCAAGGCGACCGCCGTCGAAGGTACAAAACTTCTGTTTATCGTCCTGGTACGTGCGACCGCATTTCTGGCATCGCTGCATAATTTGATTCGTCCTCGAAGGGAGGAACGAAGGGCCGAAGGGATGAGGGAAAATCCAGGCACACCTGAATCAATCACTCAATCCCTTTCATCCCTCATCCCTCCGCCCTCATCCCTTTGTTCTGGCATCGGCCAGTTTGCTTTGCAACTCCGTGTTGCTCGGGTCGAGTGCGACGGCGCGCTGGTAGGCGCGCACGGCATCCTTGCTGCGTCCGGCCTTAATGTAAGCGTCGCCGACGCCGCTCAGACCGTAAGAGCCTGCCAACAGCTTACGGTCTCCGGTGGAAGCAAACTCTGCGGCGCGATTGAGAACGGCCTCGGCGTCTTCCAGGCGCTCGGCCCTCAGGTAGGCCGAGCCGAGCACATAGTAGGGCGCGAAGCTGCGCGGGCTCACTTCGATGGCCGTCTTCAAGAGCGGCTCCGCTTCGCTGTAGCGTCTCTTCAAAACGAGCGAGCGGCCCAGAAAGTAGTTCGCGCTCGGATTGCGCCCATCCATTTCGAGCGCCCGTCTGAGCAGCGGCTCGGAATCGTCAAAGCGATTTTCGGACTGCAAGGTCTCGGCGATCAAAACGAGCG
>DASQYE010000729.1:0-4017 GCA_035639355.1 Pyrinomonadaceae bacterium | reverse complement strand
GTCGCCGTCTCCTGTTTCTGGCACAGCCTTGTCGGCATAGATTCGGAAGGCAGGGCCGTCACGCCCCTGTTCGGCTGGGCCGATACGCGCGCCGCCCGCTGGACTGAAGAACTGCTTCGCCGCTTTGACGAGGGCGCGGCGCACGCGCGCACGGGTTGCCGCTTTCACTCAAGCTACTGGCCCGCCCGTCTGTTATGGCTGCGCGAAGAGCGCGCGGACGCTTACCACTGCGCCCGCCGCTGGATGTCGTTCGGAGAATTTTTGCTGCTGCGCTTTTTCGGCGCTATCGAGGCTAGCGTTTCGATGGCCTCGGGCACGGGGCTTCTCAACTTGCGCTCCTGCGATTGGGACGAGGAACTGCTCGCGGGATTGGAGATCGCCGTCGATCAGCTTCCCGAAATCGCCCCGGCGCGTAGAAGCTTTAGGGGACTAGCGAAAGATTACGCGCGACGCTGGCCCGCCTTGAACGGCGCACGCTGGTTTCCGGCCGTCGGCGACGGCGCGGCGAACAATATCGGAGCGGGCTGTGTGACGCCCGCGCGCGTGGCGCTGATGGTCGGGACTTCCGGGGCGATGCGCGTGTTGTCGCGTGATGAGCCACCGGAGCAGCTCCCTGCGGCGCTGTGGTGTTACCGCGCCGACCGCGAGCGCGTGGTACTGGGCGGAGCGCTCTCGGACGGGGGCGGCCTCTACGCGTGGATGAAGGAAGCGCTGGAACTGGGCCGGGATGAGCAAGCGATGATGCTTGAGCTTGCCGCGATGGAGGCGGACGCGCACGGATTGACCCTGCTGCCTTTCTGGGCCGGCGAGCGCAGCCCCGGTTGGGCGATGCGCGCGCGCGGCGCAATCCTGGGCCTAGGCATGCACACGCGGCCCGTTGAAATCCTGCGCGCCGCGATGGAAGCGGTCGCCTACAGGTTTGCGCTCATCGATCGGGCCCTCGGGCCGTTCGCGCCCCGTGCAGAGATCGTCGCGTCGGGCGGCGCGCTCCTGGCCTCGCCCGTCTGGGCGCAGATCATAGCGGACGCTCTCGGTCGCCCCGTCAAACTTTCCGGCCTCAAAGAAGCTTCGAGTCGCGGCGCGGTCTTGCTTGCGCTCGAAGCGACAGGCAAAATAAGCTGCATAGAGGACGCGCCCGCTCCGCTCGCCGGTGTTTATGAGCCGGACATGGCGCGCCACGAGCGTTATCTCGTGGGGCTTGAGCGACAGCAAAAGCTTTACGAACATCTCGTCGCCGACGGGGAAATCGCCCGAAGCATCTACGGGGCCGGCGACGAAGAAGAAGAAGGAGCATCAGTCGCTCCGCGCGGGGAATGACGCCGATCGGGTCTATCAGCTCAATATCAGCTCAAAACGAGGAAACCAAAAAAGCATGAGTGCGACACCGCAGCAGGAGACCGACAACACAACCGAACTGGATCAGCTCTGCATCAACACGATCCGCACGCTCTCGCTCGACGCCGTGCAAAAGGCGGAGTCGGGCCATCCGGGCCTGCCGCTCGGCGCGGCGGCGATGGCCTACGTGCTATGGACGCGCTTTCTTCGCCACAACCCCCGGAATCCCAAGTGGGCCAATCGAGACCGCTTTTTGCTTTCCGCCGGTCACGGCTCGATGCTCATCTACTCGCTGCTCTACCTGACGGGCTACGACCTTCCTCTGGAAGAGCTGGAAAACTTTCGCCAGTGGGGATCAAAGACGCCGGGCCATCCCGAATACGGATTGACGCCCGGCATAGAGATTACTACGGGCCCACTGGGCCAGGGCTTCGCCAACGGCGTCGGGATGGCAATGGGTGCGGCGCACCTGGGCGCGAAATTCAACCGGGACGGTTTCCCCGTCATAGACCATTACGTTTACGCCATCGTCTCGGACGGCGACCTGATGGAGGGCGTCGCATCCGAGGCCGCCTCGCTCGCGGGCCATTTGAAGCTGGGGAAACTGATCTACCTCTACGACGATAATCACGTCACCATAGAGGGCTTCACAGACCTGGCCTTCTCCGAGAATGTGCCGAAGCGTTTTGAAGCCTACGGCTGGCACACCTGCACGGTCGAAGACGGAAATGATCTGGACGAAATCGAGCGCGCGATACGCGACGCGCAAGCGGTCACGGATCGGCCGTCGCTGATCTCCGTCAAAACAACCATCGGCTACGGGATGCCGGTGGCGGGCACGCGCAAGGCCCACTCGGACGCGCCGGGCGAGGAGGCCGTCCGCGAGACCAAGCGACACTTAGGCTGGCCCGAAGACAAAACTTTCTACGTCCCGGAAGAGGCGCTGGCCCACTTCCGCCGGAGCGTAGAGCGCGGCGCGCAGGCCGAAGCCGAGTGGAGCCAGCTGATCGAAAAGTACGAGCAGGAGCAGCCTGACCTTGGGCGGCAGTGGCGCGCTACGATGAGCGGGGAACTGCCCGCCGGATGGGAAGACCACCTGCCAGGGTTTGAGAACGCGAAGCCTATGGCGACGCGCGCCGCGAGCGGCGAATGTATCAACGCGCTCGCCCCCCATATGCCCATGCTGGTGGGCGGCTCGGCCGATCTGGGCCCGTCGAACAACACGGACATTAAAGAGGGCGGCAGCTTCCAGGCTTCCGCCTACGAGGGACGTATCCTTCACTTCGGCGTGCGCGAGCACGCGATGGGCGCGACCATGACCGGCATCAGCCTGAACGGCGGGCTCATCCCCTTCGGCGGGACTTTTCTGACCTTCTCCGATTATATGAAGCCTGCCATAAGGCTCGCGGCCCTTTCGGAAGTCCAGGTCATCTACGTCTTCACGCACGACTCCATAGGGCTCGGCGAGGATGGGCCCACGCATCAACCCATAGAGCAACTGGCCGGGCTTCGCGCCATCCCGCATCTGTTCGTCATACGCCCCGCGGACGCTCACGAGGTGCGCGAAGCGTGGCGCGTCGCCATCCTTCGCCGCCACAGACCGACGGCGCTCGCGCTCACACGCCAGAAAGTCCCGCTCATCGACCGCGCCCTTTACGCTTCGGCCGAAGGCGCGAGGCGCGGCGCTTATGTCCTGGCGGAAGCCGAAGCGGCTGAAGGCGAGAAGACGACGCCCCGTCTGATACTGATCGCGACCGGGTCGGAGGTCTCGCTCGCGCTCGAAGCGCGCGCCGCGCTACAGAAGGACGGCGTGCCCACGCGAGTCGTCTCCATGCCCTGCATAGAGTTATTCGAAGAGCAGGCCGAAAATTACCGCGACGAGGTGCTTCCACCCTCCACGCGTGCGCGGCTCGCGGTCGAGGCGGGCGTGCGCCTGGGCTGGGACAGGTATGTCGGCCCGCACGGAGACGTGCTGTGCCTTGACCGCTTCGGCGGCTCAGCGCCCGGAGAGGTGGCGATGCGCGAACTCGGGTTCACGGCGGAGAACGTCATCAAGCGGGCGCGCGCATTGTTATAGACTCTTACAGGAACGGCGTTCTGACCGGCGCGCTCCGAGTTGCGGCCGTCCGCGCGCAAGCGCGTCGCGCGGACAAAGCCTCCGGCGGATATTACACAGCAGCCTTCCCGAAACCACCCATGCGAATCGCAGTCGGCGCAGACCACGGAGGCTTCCCGCTCAACGAGCAGGTGATGGAAGAGTTGCGAGCTGAGGGGCATGAAGTCCAGGACTTCGGCACGCACGACGGCTCCCGCCCGGATGATTACCCGGACTATGCGCTCGCCGTGGGCCAAGCTGTGCAGAGCGGGCGGGCGGAGTTGGGGTTACTGATCTGCGGCAGCGGCGTCGGCGCGAGCGTCGCGGCCAATAAGCTCAGAGGGGTGCGAGCGGCCCTGTGCGGCGACACCTACTCGGCCCATCAATCACGCGAGCACGACGACTGCAACGTGCTCTGCCTGGGCGCGCGCGTCATCGGCCCTGCGCTCGCCCTGGAGATCGTGCGCGCCTTCGTCAACGCGCGTTTCACAGGCGAAGAACGCCACCGCCGCCGGCTGGCTAAAATCACAGAGATAGAAAAGCAGGGATGAGGGCGGCAGCGTGAGGGATGAAAAAGATCGAGCTAA
>DASQYE010000728.1:0-8994 GCA_035639355.1 Pyrinomonadaceae bacterium | reverse complement strand
CCGCATTGCTGAGCGTCACATTGATGGTCTCATTCGGCTCGTCAACCGGGTCGTTAACGATAGGGATGTTAAAGGTCTGGGAGGTGACGCCGTTTCCGAAAGTCAGCGTCCCGGTCTTAGTGGTGTAGTCGGCCGGCGCTGTGGCCGTCCCGTCCGAAGTGGCGTAGTTGACCGTGACAGTGCCGCCGCTGCTGCCCGTGCGGTTGACCGTGATGGTGGCGTTAGCGCCGCCTTCGTTGACGTTATAGGTGGCCGAGCTTAGTTGCAGGCCGCTCGCCCCGTCGTCGTTGATGATTAGCCCATCGCCAACCGCGTCCGAGACGCTTCCATTATTGACCGCGTTGATTTTGAAGTAGAAGAGCTCGTCGTCTTCGTTCGCGATGTCGCCGATGACGGGGACTGAGATGGTCTTGGTCGTCTGGGCGGGCGTAAAGATCACAGTGCCGCTCTTGGCCGTGTAGTCGGAGCCGGCCAGGGCCGTGCCGTCCGACGTGTTGTAGCCGACGCTGACGTTCTGGCTGTGCGGCGACATGGTGATGGTGAAGACGGCATTGGTGGTTCCGGCATTGCCTTCGACCATCTGCACGTCCGAGACATAGGTGGTCGGGAAAGTCAGGTCGTAATCGATGATGTAAAGTATGACGTTGTTTTGAGCGCCGATGGTCGCTCCGCCCGTGGCGTTAGTGAGCTTCAGGAAAAGCTGTTCCTGATTGCCTTCGTCCAGAGTGTCGTAAGCGATGGGCACGGTGAAGGTCTTGACGACCTCGCCGTCGTTGAAGACGAGCGTGCCAGCGGTGTGCGTGTAATCTGCGGGCGAGGTGGCCGAGTCAGCGACCGTTTCGTAGTCAACGGAGACCGTGCCGGTCGTGCCGCCGGAGCGCGTGACCGTGATGACCATGTTGGGCTCGTTCTCCTGCGCGATGTAATAGTCCTGGCTGAACTGGAACGTGCCTGGATTCGGGCCGCCGACCAGGGCGCACGGAGAGAACTCAGACGTGTTGCCGGAATTACTCGTAACGGTCGCGGTCACGTAATTGTCCGGCGCGGCGACCGGCAAAGTCACATTGATATTAACGTCGCCCGCCGCGTTGGTCGTGATCGTCTTGGCTCCGATGAAGGTCTTGCCTTCGCCGAAGCCGGAAGGGTCGCAGGCTGGATTGGAGAAGAATTCGATTCTGAACTGAGTGTTGGGCGTACTGTTGAGCGTGCCCATTATGGCGGTCGTTGCCCCGGCGACCGTGACCGAAGATAGTATGGGATAGTTCTGCTTTTTGTTCGGCCCATTGTCGGCGTCGCCCGTGTCATTGATGTCTACGCCATAGGGCGCAAGATCGATGCCTTGCCTGACGTTATTGAAGATCGAATTACCTAAAACAGAATTGCCGTGGCCCGAGTCTATAAAGACGCCGTGAAAACTGTTCGAGGCGATGACGTTGCCCGCTCCGGCGGCCGTTCCGCCGATCAGGTTATTGAACGCCTCGGAGGTCTGCACGCCGAGGAAAGTATTGGACAGAGGCGAGACGCCGTCGGCTTTCGTGCCGATGTAGTTTCCCTGAATCTTGTTGCCCGTAGCTTTGTTGCCACGGATGACGATGCCGCCCTGTTTGTTAGCGCTGATGACATTGCGCGCTCCGGCGGTCGTTCCGCCGATCAGGTTGTTGGCGCTGAAAATGTCGATGCCGGAGCCGTCGTTGCCGAGACCGGCTGTGCCCGCAGCGTTCGTGCCTATAAGATTGCCCTGCACGATATTATCGTTGCCGCCGTTCTGCTCAAGACTGATGCCGCGCTCGTTGCCGGAGATGACGTTGCCCTCTCCGGCGGCAGTTCCGCCGATCAGATTGGCGGGCGCATCGTAAACACGTATGGCATAGCCTGAGTTGCCCAGATCGCCAGTGCCGTTAACGTCAGGGCCTATGAAATTGCCCTGCACCTTATTGCCGGTCGCAATCACGCCGGAGAAGACGACGCCGCCCTGCTTATTGCCCGAAATAATGTTTCGCTCCTGAGCGGTCGTTCCCCCAACCTGATTATTAGGGCCGCCAAGCTCGACGCCGGAGCCGTCGTTGCCTAGAACGGCCGTGCCCGCAGCGTTCGTTCCGATACGGTTGCCCTGCACTTTGTTTCCAGACCCGCTTGCGCCTTCAATACTCATGCCGCGCTCGTTGCCGGAGATGACATTGCCCGCTCCGGCGGTCGTGCCCCCGATCAAATTGTCGTGGGCGTTAATCATGCGTATCCCGTAACTGCCGTTGCCTACGTCAGCGTTGCCGCTCGCGTCCGTGCCTATATAATTGCCCTGTACTTTATTGTCGGTCACATCGCTGCCCACGATGGTGATGCCGCCCTGAAGGTTACCCGAGATGATGTTGCGCGCTCCGGCCACGTCTCCGCCGATCAAATTGGAGACGCCGCCAACCTCTACGCCCGAGCCCGAATTGCCCAGGGCGGCATTACCGTTGAAATTGGTGCCGATCAGGTTACCCTGCACTTTATTGCCCGTAGAGCTTGTGCCCTCTATGCTCATGCCGCGCGCGTTGCCCGAGATGAGATTGCGCGCCCCGGCAGCCGTGCCGCCGATAGTATTATTGGAGACGCCGATCATGCGTATGCCGTAGCTGTTGTTGGGGATCGCGGCTGTACCGTTCTTATCTGTGCCGATCAGGTTGCCTTGCACGAGGTTGAAATTTGCGACGCCCGTGATCGCAATGCCGTTCGAAGAGTTGCCCGAGATGACGTTGCCCTCCCCGGCGGCCGTCCCTCCGATGTAATTGGCGGGCCCGGAGATTTCAATGCCGGAGCCGTTGTTGCCTAGATCGGCAGTGCCGTTGATGTCCGTGCCGATGTAGTTGCCCTTGACGGTGTTGTCGGTTCCGCCGGAGCCTTCGATGCTGATGCCGCGCGCATTGCCCGAAACGACATTGCGCCCCGATGACACGGTGCCGCCGATCAGATTGCCGGTGCCGTCGATCAAGCGTATGCCGTAACTGTTGTTGGGTATCGCGGCCGTACCCGCCTTATCTGTGCCGATCAGGTTGCCCTGTATCTTATTATTCTCGGCAGCAGCACTCATGGTGATACCGCCCGAAGCGTTGCCGGAGATCAGATTGCCCGCGCCAGCAGCAAGGCCACCGATGGTGTTGCTCGGAGCGTTGAGCGAGATGCCGGAGCCATTCGTATTGCCCAGAGCGGCAGTGCCATCAAAGTTTGTGCCGATGTAGTTTCCGAGGACGGTATTGGCGAAGGTGTTGCCTTCGAGGCTCATGCCCCGCGCGTTGCCCGAAATGAGGTTACGTTCCTCGGGCGTCGTTCCGCCGATGGTATTGTTGAAGGCATCTATCATGCGTATGCCGTAGCTGCCGTTGGCTATCGCAGCCGTGCCCGCCTTGTTCGTGCCGATATAATTGCCCTTAACGAGATTGCCGACCCCGCCGATGAAGATACCGTTAGTGCCGTTGCCGGAGATGATATTCCTTGCCGCGACCACAGTGCCGCCGACCGTATTACCGCTCCCGTATAAATCTATTCCTCCCTCGACGTTGCCCAGGTCGGCCGTCGCATCGAAATTGGTGCCGATGTAGTTGTTCTGTATCAGGTTTCCGTTTGCGCCTATGCCTGTAATAAGGATGCCGCGCTGGTTGCCCGAGATAACGTTGATATTGCCGGCGTTGGCCGTCCCGCCGATAACGTTGTTGGCGGAGTTGTTGATGTTGATGCCATAGCCGGAATTGGGTATCGCCGCCGTCCCGCCGTCATTGGTTCCGATGAAGTTGCGCCTGATCTTGTTACCATTCGCGCCGCTTCCGATCGCAATACCGGCCCCTGTATTGCCGGAGATGACGTTGCGCAGGTTGGATATTCCCCCGATGCCGTTGTTGCTTGAGGAGCTGAAAATGCTGATGCCGTTACCGCCGTTTCCCTGATCCGATGCGCCCAGATAATCGGTTCCTATGAAGCAGCCGACGACTGTGTTATTCGAGCCGGTCGCCAAGGCTATTCCATCGCTGCTAAAGCGATTGACCACGATGTACCTGACCGTGCTGCCGCCGCCGGTTATATAAAGTCCTTTGGCGTTTGCGCCCGCGAGGCTGCCGTCAATCTCGATCAGCGGAAGGCCCGACCAGCCGGGCTGCGACGTGCCGTCAATGTAGACAGGCTGGGTGATGGTGGGAAGCGGCGTGGGCGGCTTGATCGTCTTCAGGCCCGAGCCGATGTTGAATTTAATAAAGTCGAGGGCGGCGGTGGCATTGGCGTTAATGATCGCCTGCCGCAGCGAGCCGGGGGTTGGGGCGGCGTTATTGCCGTTGTCGGCCGTCGTCGTGACCGTAAAGAAGGCGGCCTCGGCTTTTGGCTGGAGCAGATTCCAAAAGCGTTCCGGCACGACGCCCCAGCTCAGCATACTGACAAACAAGACCGCTGCTGCCAGACGAAGCAAGCGCGTTGACGATCTATATGTGGGGATTCTCATCTTCTTTATCCTCATCTCGTTCTCGATCTCCTGCCGGTCTCCCGCATGAAGTTTTTTATTCGACGGGCACACTAATACAGGTCTGAGAGCGTTGCTGTCACCACGTACTTATGTAGGAGCATGCCCGGCCGCAATCGACGTTAAAAGGGAGGCGGCCGTCTCAAGAGACGACCCGCGTCGTCCGGGGTGTTTGTAGATCAGGGGTGTTCGGAAGATTTAGATCGGAAGGCCAGGCAAGCGCCGACGCCTCTGCTTGAGGGGGCGGCGCGCTCGCGCGGGGCTCTGGCCCGGATTTTGACTTACTTGACTAGCCGGTTCTGAAGAGCTTTGGCGACCGCTTCGGATTTGGAGTGTACCTGCAATTTGTCGTAGATGCTGCGCAGGTGAAACGAGACGGTGTTTGCGGTCACGCCCAGCTCGCGCGCCGCCGATTTGTAGGTGTGACCTTCGACCAGCAGCTTGAGCAGCCGCGTTTCATGGGGCGTCAATTGATAGTCGGCGCGCTCGGGCGGGCGAAAATCACGAAAGAGCGTGACGACGCGGCGCGCTATCTCGGGCGACATGGGGGCTCCGCCCGCCACCACCTCCCTGAAACTCTCTATAATGCGTGCCGGCGGGGTGGTTTTCAGCAGGTAGCCGCATGCTCCGGCGCAGAGCGCGTCAAAGATACGCGTGTCGTCGTCGTAAACCGAGAGCATCAGTATCAGCAGGTGCGGATAACGCTCCTTGAGGATGCGTATGCCCTGTATGCCGTCCATCTTGGGCAGGCCGATGTCCGAGAGCACTACGTCGGGCATCTCGCGCCCGATCTTATCCAATGCCTCCTCCATCGAGCTATAACTGCCCGTGCAGCTATAGCCCGCCGTCCCGTTAATCAGGATTTTGAGGCCCTCGCGTATCTCGCGCAGGTCTTCGATTATGGCGACCTTGATGACGACCGGCGGCGGCATCTCCATATTGTCCAAATCCAGTTGGTGTTCCAGCATCCGTTTACTCCGCCTTTCATAATCCTTCGCGGAGTCTACATGCCGGAGTGGTTCGAGCGCCCCACGTATTTATGTAGGTATCTTTTCAGGTTGAAGGGCGGACGCCCGTTGACGGGCACGCGCAGCGTGACGGTCGTACCCCGCCCGCGCGCCGACTCTATACGGAAGTCTCCGCCGAGTGAGGCGGCGCGCCGGCGCAGGCTGTTCAGTCCATGCCCGCCCATCCCGCCATGCTGGCCGTTACCGACATACTCCGGGTCGAAACCGCATCCGTTGTCGCTCACTTTGATCGTGAGCCAGCCGCCTTCGACCTCAAACTCAAGCTCGGCCTCGGTACATCCCGAATGCTTGACCAGATTGTTGACGCACTCCTTGAAAATAAGGTAAACCTCGCGGCGTATATCCGCCCCCAGATTGATGTCCCTGTCCTCCAGCGCGGGCGCGTGAAAACGGAAATCCATATCACGCGCGTTCAGAATATCACCGGCAAAGCGGCGCATGCGCTGCGTCAGATCGCTCAGGTGATCGCGCTCCGGGTTGATCGCCCAGACGATGTCGCTCATCGAGCCCACCATCTCGCGCGAAGCATCCGCGATCATCGTCAGCGGCTCTCTCACCGGCGAGTTGTCGCGCTCGACGCGCTCCTTTGCGACTTCGCTCAGGATGGCGATCTGCGAGAGGCTTGCTCCCATATCGTCGTGCAAGTCGGTGGCGATGCGCGTTCGGATGCGCTCAAGCTCGATGGCCCGCGCCATGCGATAGCGATATATGAGGTAGGCTACGGCGGCGATGAAGAGCGCGCTCAAAGTAAGAAACCACCAACGCCGCCAGACGGGCGTCAGGATGGTGAAGGAAACTGTGGCGGGCACGCCTGAGGTCACGCCGTCGGCGTTGATGGCCCGCACGCGAAAGCGATAGCTTCCAGGCGAGAGACTCGCGGTCACTGTGCGCTGATCGGTCGGGGCGCTCCACTCGCGATCGACTCCTTCGAGCATGTATTGATAACGCAGGCTTTCGCCGGTCGCGAAACCGAGGCCGAAAAAGTCTATCTCGATCTGATTCTGGCCGGCCGCGAGGTTGAGCCCCGAAACCTCCGTTTCGCCAAGCTCCGAGATGGGAAATGGTACGCCGGCGATACGCACGGCGCTGATAAATACGGGCGGCGACGCCTGTGACGGGTCGGCCTCCGACGCGAGACGCGAGAGCCCGCCGCGTGTGCCGAACCAGAGCGTGCCATGCCGGTCGCGGAAGGCGGCCATCACTTCGCTGCTGATTAATCCGTCATCGGTCGAGTAATGTTTGACGCGGCCCGTGCCGGGATCGAGACGGTCAACCCCGCGCGCCGTGCCGATGTACATGTAGCCATGCTCGTCCTCGACAAAGCAACGCAGGTTCTCGCTGGAAAGGTTGGCTTCGGCGCTTAACCGTGTGACGACCGGCTGCGGTGCGTTCGGATTATCAATGCGACCGGCCCCCGCCCTGGTCGCAATCCAGAGTCTTCCGGCACGGTCGAAATAGAGTCCCTGTCCGAGCCCCACCGGCACACCCTCGGCCGTCCCGTATAGTTCAAAACGATCGTTGGCGCGGCGCGCGAGCCCGCCGTTATGCAGCCCAAGCCAGAGCGTCCCGGCCCTGTCTTCTGCGAAGACGTTCGCCCAGTTGAGCGACGGCAATCCATCCCTTTCCGAATAGCGATGAAGCCTGCCCGTAGAGCGCTCCCAGCGGGTCAACATCTCGGGCGGATGGAACGAGCCGATCCAGATGTCGCCGCGCGAGTCCTCGAAAAGGCGCGAGATGTAGTTGTCGGCAAGTCCGTCCGTCTTTGTGTAAACCGCCAAGGGAGGCACGCGCGCAAGGTCTTCAAGTCGGCTCACGTTCGGAAAGCGATAGAGACCCCGGTTGGTGGCGACCCACCATTCGCCCAGGTGGTCTTGTATGATGACCCAGCGGCCCGAGCTGGAATCTATGATCTGCTGTGGCAGTAGGGGACGAATCGCCGTGAATCTTTCGCCGTCCAGGCGATTGATGCTCCACTTCGCGCCGATGACGACCAGCTCACCGGCCCGATCCTCATAGATTTGAACAATCTCTGTAGAGCCCAGCCCGTCGGCTTCGCCGTAAGAAAGAAATCCGCTGCGGGCGATCTTCATCGCGCCGCTTCCCTGTGACCCGACCCACAGATTACCGTTACGGTCTTCGGCCAGAGCCTCGATTCGATCGCTCAAGCCCTGCGCCGCCGCGTAGGTGTGAACCCCCTGGCCGCCGAACACGCTCAGGCCGCCGCCAAACGTGCCGATCCAGATTCTTCCGTCGAGCGATTGGTATAGAGCATGGATATTGTTGTGCGTCAGGCCGTCGGCCGTGTTGTAGAAGGCCATCCGACCGTCGGCAGGCAAGTCCAAGCGGCCACGCACAGGTGGCGAGGCCCTGCCCCGCGCCGGATTTGAAGCTTTATCGCGCGACGCGCTGAAAGGGCTCTGCGCCGCGTCGTCATTCTCCCCGGCCCTTGATGCGGGCACGGGACGAAACACGAACAAGCCCACCTGGTGGCCCACCCACAATCTTCCATCCCTGTCTTCGAGCAGCGCCCAGACATAATTTATGGATTCGGACGGCAGGAGCGGATAGTGGATCATACGACCGTCGGGCGTGCGCCTCACCAATCCCTGAGAGGTTCCGATCCAGACGCTTCCCTCGCGGTCTTCGATCAAGGCGGTTATCTCCAACACGTCGCCGGGCTGTGACACGACGCCCAGCTCGACGGGTCGAAATACGCCGCCGCTCTCAAGCTGCTCAAGCAGAAACAGTCCGTTGGACGTACCCACCCAGATGCGGCCGCTACGGTCTTCATGCAAGACGGAGATGTTGACGAGCGAATCATTACCAAGCCGGTAGGTTGTAAACATCGCATCGGCCTTGTTCGCAGCCGCCCCTCTTACCGCTGCCGCAGGATTGAAACGGCTGACCCCTAGCGTCGTAGCGATCCAATATACGCCGCTTCGACTCTCCAGCATGTCCGTCACGTAAGAAGAAGCCAGCCCATCTTTAGCCGTGTAGTTGGTGAATCGGTAGCCGTCAAAGCGGCTCAGTCCGTCGATGGTGCAGAACCATAGGAAGCCGTGCGAGTCCTGTATGATCCGGTTGATCTCATCATGCGCCAGACCGTCCGCGATAGTGTAGGTCTTGACGGGCAACTGCTCGGCCCATGCGCTCTTCTGTAAAGTCAGAAGCAGGCCGAGCAGCAATGCTGCGCGCAAGGCTGCTTTCTTTCCTTTGATGGATGGGAAGCGTAATCGAGACATCTACTGCGCGCGCGAGCGGGGCTTGGTTAATACAGGCCCTGAAAACTGAACTGCTCGGAGCGATCGGTCAGGGATTCACACGAATCTCTCGCTCCGGCTTGACTCTTTATTGCCCCGGCAGTTGTAGAAATGAATAGATCACAAGGGCGCTAGGCAGTTCTCTAAACCGTCAACGCGAACCGAGGAAGCGCAGGGGCGCGCTCCACCATTCACTTGCTCGAACACTGCTTTTAGCACGTTT
>DASQYE010000727.1:0-6477 GCA_035639355.1 Pyrinomonadaceae bacterium | reverse complement strand
CCCTCTCCAATGTTCTAACCGACGCCCTTATCACCCTCTCACCTTCCGCATAACGCCCCTGCGCCACCAACACACGCGCCCGCGTCTCGTCCACCTGCGCCACGCTCCCACTATCTTTGAGGCTTACGAGTAGCTTGCGTGCTAAGTCAAGGTGTTTATGGGCATCATCAAATCTTTCGATAGTAAAGAGTAAAAATCCTAAATCATTTTCCGTCTGCGCTCGGAGGCGCATACAATTAGCTTCTCCGAAGTAGTAGCTGGCAGCCGCGTATTCAACCAGAGCGCGGTCTTTGTAGTCCTTTCGTTGCTCCCCTTCACCCAAATTATTCAGCACTATTGCGAGATTCACATGGAATTTACCTTTCAGCACTTGATTCTCGCTGGCCTCAAAGAGCGGGGCGGCGTCTTCAAGGATGTGAAGTGCATCACCGTAAAGGGTCGCTGATATTTCAACTGAGGAACTTCGTAGCGAAGCAAGCGCTCTTAGCTCATTATCTTTGTCGGTAAGATGCGATAGTGCATCCTGAAGCGTCACACGTGCCTCATTAAATGCGCCCTCCCGCCTATAACAAATAGCAAGCTCAACCTGCGCTTCTGCGACTTTCTGTTCTTCATGTAATGCCTTGAAAATCCTGACGCTTTCACTAATGAGGTCTTTTGCTATTTCCTGAGCGCCTTCTACTTGCCTAGTGCTGCCAATCCACCCTGATAGTGCTCCTGCGCGTAGCAGCACTTCGGCTGCCGTGCATCGGTCAAGTTCCTTTATTTTCGGGTGCTCACCGACCCTTTGCCATAGTTCACCCATAGCACTGCGAGCCGCCTCGTAGTTGCCACCCTCTTCTAGCTCCTTAGCGATCTGGCAACGAATCAATGCTCGCTGGTTGCGGCTGAGAGCCGGGTTGTCCAATTGCCGCAGAAGCGGTGAGGTTTGTCTATTCATGTGAGATTCGCCTTTCAGAGAAGTTGTAAGGAACTTTGAAAAAGCTGCGTTGGTGATATTATGCGATTCGCCAGCGCGTTTGCAAAATTTCTTGCAAAGGTTCTTATGTGCACTGGATTCAACAGTTTATTTTAGCACCCAAAGGAGAAGCCTAATGAAACACCTTCGATTCTTTGTGACCGCAGGCGCTCTAAGCCTTGTTTTAGCAACCTCTGCCTTTGCAGGGGAAATACCGATGGACATTGCTAAGCAGTCACCAAGTCGGTCACAAGCTACGGTTATGGGCGATATGCCGCTTCCCGGAATCACCTCGATTAATCCGGTGACGGAGATCGCGCTGGCCCTCATGCAAAGCGCGCTGTTGCTGTTCTAGGTAGCCGTTCAATGTAAATCATTCCAGGCTGCCGTGATTGCCTCACGCGTGGCGAGGTTGAGGTGTGCGCGGCAGGGGCGAACAGTTCTAATGGAGGACAGCGCGCGGACGTGCTTTTTAACCAGCGCTCTCCTTGTGTGCATGGCTCTCGGCGGCGCGGCGCAGGCGCAGGCGAGAGATGCGGCGGCTGTCGGCTTCCAGAACCTCTACGTCGAGGCCGCGAAAGTTGAGCCGTTCGCCCGAGTGCGGGACGTAGCCCGATTCGCTGATGACGAGTCCGGCGATGGTCGTGAAATCGTCGTCCTCGATCTCCATATCGAACAGTCGCTCGATCTTGCCTATCTCGGTCGAGCCGAGCACGTCGTAGTAGCCGTCGTCTGTTTCTACAATCTCGACGATCTCCTCGCCCTCGGTGTCTTCGTCCTCGATCTCGCCGACGATCTCTTCCAGGATGTCTTCGACCGTGACCAGTCCGGCCACGCCGCCGTACTCGTCAATCACCATCGCGAGTTGCACGTGAGCCTTCTGCATCTCTTCCAGGAGGTCTGCGATCGCCTTGGTTTCGGGGACGAAGTAGACGGGGCGCAAGAGCGCTGCGATGGCTTCGTCCTCCCTCTTTTCGGGCCAGCACTGTAGAAGGTCGCGCACGTATATGAGCCCTTCCACGTTATCAATCTGTTCGCGATAAACAGGCAGGCGCGAATATTTCGATTCGATGATGGTGTCACGCGCCTCGCGCACGGTCGCATCAACGGAGAGCGCGACGATCTCCGTGCGCGGCGTCATCACCTCGCTGACGCGCGTATCGCCGAACTCTATGATCGACTGGATCAGCTCGCCCTCTTCTTCTTCCAGTATGCCTTCCTCTTCGCCGACATCTATGAGGGCCTGTATATCGTCGCCGCCGTCCTCCTCGTCCTCGTCAGCGCCGACCTCGGGAGAAGGCCGCGTCGTCCGCAGTCGATCAAAAGACCTGTGCCAGGGGTCTGCGGCGAAAGAGAGCACACGGTAAAAGGGGCGCACCAATGGAAGCAGCACGAGCAAGGCCCGCTCAGGATTGCGAAGCGTGGCCAGGCGCGGGATGAGTTGCCGGAATATTCCGGCCAGGACGAGGCCCGCCAGGAGCGCTATGAGCACAAAGCGCGTCTGTGAAAAGAGCCTGAGCGAGATGGAAGTGATGAGCACGGAGAAGGCGACCAGAAACATCTGTATCGCCGCCGAGAGGGTAAAGCGAAAGCGCGGCCTGTTCTCTAAAATCTCTTTCAAAAAAGGGGTGGAGCGAGCGGCCGGGCTCTCTTCCGCCTCGCCTATCAGCCGCCGCAAGCCGACATCGCTCAACTGTCCGAAGGCCATGTCCACGGTGGCGAGAAACGTCAGCGCGACCAGCAACAGGCAAGTGATCCCTATCTCGATTTCCATAAAAGAAGTAATCAGTCGTCTGTCTTCAGCAAAAGCATTTGGCCGGTGACCGATGACTGACGATCGATCTACAGATTATATGCCAAGTCGTCGGCGAAGGCGGAGTTCAAGGCGATTCATCTCCCCATTATCCGTTTCATGGTCGTACCCGCACAGGTGCAACAGTCCGTGCAAAATAAGCTGCGACACTTCTTCCTCGAAGCCGAGCCCATGCTCTGCGGCCTGCGCCTCTGCGCGCTCTAAAGAGATAACGACATCGCCCATGTTGGCGTCTGCTATCTTCTCAAACTCTGTCTGCCCCGCCGGAAAAGAGAGCACGTCGGTCGTCACATCGCGCCCGCGAAAGCGGCGATTCAAATCACGCATCGCGCGATCTGAAACGAACACGACCGCCGCGCCCTCATCTTTGCGGCCTATGGCCTGCAAGGCCCTACCGACAAAATCTTTCCAGCGCCCTGCGTCCACGTACCGGCGGCGTTGCCGGTTAACGACCTCGATCATAGTGACAAGTGGCGAGTGACAGGTGACGAGCAAAGAAACAAGATTTTATCTTGTCACTTGCCACCGAGTCACCTGTCACTGCTTTAAATATTGCTCTTGGTCGTGTGCGCCTCGTAAGCCTTGATTATCATCTGGACGAGGCGATGGCGCACGACATCCTTCTCGGTGAAGTAGACGAACTCTATGCCTTCGACGTTGGAGAGGACGCGCTCGGCCTCTATGAGTCCGCTTCTCTTTCCGGTCGGAAGGTCGATCTGCGTCACGTCGCCTGTAATCACCGCCTTGGAGCCGAAGCCTATGCGCGTCAGAAACATCTTCATCTGCTCGCTCGTAGTGTTCTGCGCCTCGTCCAGGATGATGAATGCATCCGCAAGCGTGTTGTGGGTCAGAATAAAATCGTCAGTAACATAGAGCGAATCGGGGGCTGCGATGCTGATACATTGTGTTTCCTGCGTACCGGCGGGCTCTATGCTTTTAATGAAACGCATCGGACGACCACCGCCTCTTTCGTGATAGAGGTCGGATTTCCGTTTGAGGCGAAACGGCTCAAGCCCCTCAGGCAGACGTATATCCATTACAAAAGCATCGTTGCGGTACGGCACTTCTCTACCATTGGCGAAACCGGGTTTGCGACCCTCAGCCTTGCGCCTGCGCCAATGGGCGACGCCGCCAAGCGAACGTACTAGAAATAGCACGTCATCCTTCAATCGCTGCGAGGTAGTCGCATATTGAATTCTGCATGTGCGGGCCTCTTGCGTGACCGGCCCGCCGTCCGTATCCAACAAGCCTTGCAAGACCGCAAGGCGAACTTCCGCGCTGTTATAAAGATAGTTTTCGGGAATGAACTTCGTAGCCGAATAGGTTCCCGACAAGCTTAGTTCACGCAACGCTTGCGTAAGCGGATTACGAACAATAATCCCACCGCGTCCAGCCGCAGGATTGGTGATGACATAGTCAATGCTGGATTTGCGCCGAAACGAAAGTCCCATGTCGGCGAGAGCCAATTCCAGAGAGGAGACTAATTCCGCGTCCGATGTGGTGAAACTCGGCGAGGTCTTATCTGTAATGCAACCGTCGCCGAGCAACAACCCCAACGCATACGGCTCAAGCGAGATTTCACGATACGGCCAGTCAACGGGCGCTGAAAGCAGCGGCAGCTCGTATCGGTATTGATGATTGCGCCGAAAATTGTCAATCATCTCCTGAGTCTGCAAGATACGCAGAGGTTTGTGTCTGCGTTTATCCTCCGGTGTGCGAACCGCCCAGAGATGTTCGGCACAGGCCAAAGTGCTCGCACCGTCGGTCAGTGTCAGACGATATACCTTTTTTGGGCCTTGCGGAAAAACGCCTGTGACTCGCGTTGGTTCCCCGTTAGAGCCAATGACAGCATCGCCGGGTTTGAGGCTACCCATCGTGCGCCAACCTGTTGGAGTCAACACTCGGCTATGCAATGGCTGGGCTCTTCCGCGCATGAAGGCCAGCGGCGCGACTTCTATGACGCGCTTCTCCAGTAGACGTGTGACGCGCTCATAGTCGATCAGATCGAAGAGCGCGTCGTAGAGCGGGCGGAGGTACGGATCGACCTTGTCCTGCAAATCACCGGGCAGAAAGCCCAGCTTCTCGCCCGCCTCGACCGCTGGCCGGGCCAGCACTATGCGATTGACCTGCTTCTGCATCAACGCCTGCACGGCCATCGCAACCGCTAGATACGTTTTCCCGGTGCCAGCGACGCCGACGCCGAAGACGACATCCTTGTCCTGTATGGCTTCGATGTAGCGGCGCTGCGTGGCTGATTTTGGTGCGACCTGTTTTTTGCCGGCCGGATTGAAGCGCGCTTTCGTGAAATAGTCGCGCAAAGAGTAGGCGCGGTCTTCGGCGATCTGCGCAAAGGCTTCGCGCAGCTCTTTGTCCGTAAACGTCTTGCCTTCGGTGAACAGGTCTGAGAAATCCTCAAGGATGCGCTCGACCGTGGCTACGTCTTTCGGGTCGCCGTCAACTGAGAGGTCTTGCCCGCGCGCGTTGATGCGCACATCCAGGAGCGATTCGAGGTATTTGATATTCTGGTCGTGAACGCCGAAAAGCGTCTCCAGGCCTCGCGGTGGAAGTTCAATCTTTTTCAAAGGATAAAGCAGTCTCCTTGTTGGACGGGGAAATTAGGGCCACGTCGAGGGGCATATGAGGATGCGGCTTTGGTCTTTCGCATATAAAGGCGATATGGACGCTACTACATGGCGCGCGGGGGTGTCAATTACGTTAGCGTAATCGGGGGACACAGACTTTCTGGCCCGCCCCGCTGCTTGACACTCGCCCGACCGATCCCTATACTTTGCCGCTTGTGCTCGGGAGCCTGAAACGCCCCGTAGGACGCCGAACAATTCAAGAAATATTTGATCGCCGGAGAGTTACATGCCTAATCATAAATCAGCAGAGAAACGGGTGCGGCAGAACGAAAAGCGCCGCCAGATCAACCGCAGCAATCGAACTCGCCTGCGCACGTCGATCAAGAAGCTGCGCACGGAGCTTGAGAGCGGTGGTAATGCAGGCGAACTATTGAACGCGACTATCTCGACCATAGATAAGGCCGTGCAGAAGGGCGTGCTGCATCGCAACGCCGCCGCGCGCTATAAATCGCGTTTGACGACGCACGTCAATCAGGCGAGCGCCAAGTAGAAGAACCACAAAAATTTCGCTAAGGGTGAGGCGGATCGAAATTAGTTTCGATCCGCCTCACCCTTTTTGTATTCGCTTCAATTGACAGGCTCGGGGCCGGGAGCGCCTTCGCGCTCTTGGGAACCGGGCCGAAGGGTAAAAGAAGATGACTGGTTCAAAAAACCTCTACGCGAATGAGGATGAGGTCGAAGCCGTCGTTCGGGGCTTCGAGGCATGCACGACGCCGCCGAGCGCTTTCAAGCATTACTCGCACCTGACAGTCGCGCTCTGGTATCTCAAGCGGCTTGGGATGACGGAGGCGACGGCGCACATGCGCGAGTCCCTTTTTCGCTTCATCAATCACCACGGAACACAGGGTTACAATGAGACGATCACGATCTTTTGGCTCAGGCTGGTCGGACGGTTCCTGGACGGTGCGCCGCCCGAAAGCTCCCTGCTGGAACTGGCAAACGAGTTGACGGCCTTCTACAAAGACTCGCGGCTGATCTTCGATTACTACAGCAAGGAGCTGCTTTCATCGCCGGAAGCCAAAGCGCGTTGGGTAGAGCCGGATTTGCGCCCCCTCGATTTCTGA
>DASQYE010000726.1:0-5247 GCA_035639355.1 Pyrinomonadaceae bacterium | reverse complement strand
CCGGCATTTACAAGGAGGGGTTCTCAGTCTGAAGCGCCACCATTCGCTTCGGGCCTGACCGGGGTTCTGATTGCTTCATCAGGAGTATCCTTATGCCGCGTTATCGCGCCGCCGGCCTTCTACTCTCCGCATTCTTTCTCGCATTCGGTACGTGGACGATCGTCTCGGGCGTGCTCGGCCAGGCGCGTAGCGAAAGGCGTTCCGCCGGCACTCGCGCACAGGGTCTCGCCGCCTGGGAGCAGGTCTATACGGTCCTGACCCACCCGCGCTGCATCAACTGTCACACCGCCACGAATTACCCGCAGCAGGGAGACGACCGGCATCGTCATTTCGCCAACGTGATCCGAGGCCCGGAGGGCAAGGGCGTGCCCGGACTCAATTGTGCTACCTGCCACCAGGAGGCCAACGCCGACAGCACGGGCGTCCCCGGCGGACACGACTGGCACCTCGCGCCGCTCTCAATGAAATGGTAGGACCAGAACGACCGGCCCTTGTCCAGTGCGGCCATTTGTCGCAGCGTCACCGACCGCTCAAGGAACGGCAACCTCGACGGGCAAGGATTATTGAAGCATCACGAAGAAGCGGTGCTCGTGCTCTGGGCGTGGCAGCCGGGCCGTCGCCCGGACGGTACGATGCGCGCCGCGCCCCCGCTTTCACATGAGGAATTTACCGCCGCGACCCGCCGATGGGTGGAAGCCGGGACGCCTTGCCCGCCCGGAAGATAGGAGCATCAGTCATGGCAAAATACCAGCTCAAGGTCAACGGAGAGCGCAAGGAGGTGACGGTTGACCCTTCGACCCCGCTGCTCTGGGTGCTGCGTGAAGACTTGAAGATGACGGGCACAAAGTACGGCTGCGGCGTCAGCGCATGCGGCGCATGTACGGTGCACGTGGCCGGAGTGGCGACCCGTTCGTGCATGCTCCCCATTTCGCTCGTCGGAGACAGGCCCGTGGTGACGATCGAGGCGATGGGCGAGGACCCTGTAGGCCGCGTCGTGCAGGACGCCTGGGTGGAGACGGACGTGGTGCAGTGCGGCTACTGCCAGAGCGGACAGATCATGGGCGCGGTCGCTCTTCTGAAACACACGCCCAGGCCGACCGACACCAACATAGAAGAATCGCTCGGCGGGAACATCTGCCGCTGCGCCACCTACGTTCGTATACGCGAGGCCGTCAAGCTCGCCGCACGGAATCTAAAATGAAGGGAGGCCGCAAAGGGATGACAGCCGCGACCACGAACGCCAAAGATCAAGGCTTGAGCCGCCGCAGCTTTCTGCGCGTCTCGGCGGCTGCCGCAGGCGGTCTGCTCGTTTCGCTATACTTCTCTCCTCCTTCGACGGCGCAGGAGGGAGGCCCGCCACGGCCCGCGCCCAAGGTTTACCCGCCGGACGCCTTCGTACACATCAGGCCGGACGGCAAGATCGTCATACAGGTGAACCGGCTGGAGTTCGGCCAGGGCGTTCAAACGGCGCTGCCGATGATCCTGGCCGACGAGATGGATGCAGATTGGTCGCAGGTGGTGGCGGAGCTTGCCCCGGCCGCAGACGTTTACAAAGACCCCGTGTTCGGCATACAGATGGTCGGCGGCTCCGGCTCCATCGCGCACTCCTTTCAGCAGTACAGGGAACTCGGGGCCAAGACGCGCGCGATGCTCGTCGCCGTCGCAGCGGAGCGCTGGAAGGTTTCGCCGGACAAGTGCCGCACAGAGCAGAGCGTCGTTCACGGGCCCGGTGGCCAGTCGGCACGGTACGCCGAGCTGGCGGATGCGGCCGCGCGCGTGTCCGTCCCGTCCGGCGTGCGACTCAAAGAGCCGTCTGAATTCCGGCTCGTGGGAAAAAAGGTGCGCCGACTCGACAGCCGACCCAAATGTGACGGCTCGCTCAAATTCGGATTGGACTTAGACCTTCCGGGCATGAAGGTGGCGGTCGTGGCACACCCGCCCGTATTCGGGGCGCGCGTGAAGAAGATAGACGACGCGCCCGCTCGCGGCGTCGAGGGAGTGAGCGACGTGTTCGAGATTCCGCTCGCGCGTGGAACCGGCGTCGCCGTCGTCGCAGACAAGTTCTGGCCCGCCAAGCAAGGGCGCGACCGGCTAAAGATAGACTGGGACTTCAGCGGCGTAGAGCGCGCCGATAGCTCGCAGCTGCGCGAGAAGTACAAACAACTCGCTCGCACCGTGGGCTTGTCTTCCATCTCACGCGGAGACGCGAAGGCGCTCGAAGGCGTCGCCGCTTCAAACCGCATCGTCGCCGAATACGAATTCCCCTACCTCGCTCACGCGCCGATGGAGCCCTTGAACACGACCGTCAGATTCGACGGCGACCGCGCCGAAGCATGGGCCGGCTCACAGTTTCAGACCTTCGACCAGATGGCTATCGCAGAGGTTCTGGGGCTCAAGCCTGAGCAGGTCACGTTTCACACGGAGATGGCGGGCGGCGGCTTCGGGCGGCGAGCCGTCACGGATTCGCACGTGCAGCGCGAGGCGGCCGTGATCGCCAAGCGCCTGCGCGGCACGCCGGTCAAACTCATCTGGACGCGCGAAGACGACATACGTGGAGGCTATTACCGCCCGATGCACGTGCATCGTGTCGAAGTGGGCGTCGGCGCGGACGGCTTTCCTTCAGCGTGGCGGCACGTGATCGTGGGCCAGTCGCTGTTGGCCGGCACGCCCTTCGCCATGATGATGAAAGACGGCGTCGATTCCTCGTCCGTCGAAGGCGTCTCTGACACCAACTACAATCTCACCAATTTCCAGGTCTCGGTCCATCACCCGGCAGTCAACGTGCCTGTACTGTGGTGGCGCTCGGTCGGCCATACGCATTCGGCCTACGTGATGGAGACGCTTGTTGACGAACTTGCCGCGCGCGCGAAGATCGACCCCGTAGCCTACCGGCGAAAGCTGCTCAAGCCGGAGGCTGTGAAGCTGCGTGCCGCGCTTGATCTGATGGAAGCGAAGAGCGCAGGCTGGCGTCGAAATCCAGCTAAGGGCCGCGCCGTCGGAATCTCATGCCATGAATCTTTCGGGACAGGCGTCGCCTGCGCCGTAGAGGTCTCAATCGAGAACGAGCGGCCGAAGATTCACAGGGTAACGGTCGCGGTCGATGCCGGCCTGGCCGTGAATCCGCTCACCGTCGAGAGCCAGTTCCAGGCCGGCGTGTCGTTCGGCCTGTCGCAATTGATGGCGAAGGGCGCGATCACGCTCAAGGACGGCGTGGTGGAGCAGAGGAACTTCGACGGCTACGTCCCGCCTTATATGCCGGATGCGCCGGTGGCGGTCGATGTCCACATCGTGCCGAGCACGGAGGCCCCTTCGGGCTGCGGCGAGCCGCCTGTTCCGGTGATCTCGCCAGCGGTCGTCAACGCGCTGACCAAATTGACCGGGAAACGCTATCGCAGCCTGCCTCTCGTCGAAGTCTAGTCACGCATGAAGCGTCTACGCCGCGAAGGCCGCCCGAGCTTCCTGGGACACCCGAAAGTATTTAACCAGCACCTTCGCCTCAACCCCGGACATTGGATGAACGCGGCCGAATAAAGCATCGCGTAGGCGGCCTCGGCGCAAGGGCCGCTTCTGCGAGATGCACGATGCGCTGTTAAACTGTAGGAGGCGGGTGGTGACGATCGTCAAAGCGCCGTGTGATGAGGCGATAATTCGCGTCGGAGCAGCGGCGGCTCCATGCTCCAGGGCGGCCGCGCCCTGGGTGCTGGCGGCGACGATCATCGGATCGAGCATCACCTTCATCGACAGCACGGTCGTCAACGTCGCGCTGCCCGTGCTTCAGCGTGAGCTGGGCGCTGATATTGTCGGGGCGCAGTGGATCGTGGAGGCTTACTCGCTGATGCTGTCGGCGCTGATTCTGGTCGGCGGCTCTCTGGGAGACAGGCTGGGAAGAAAGCGCGTCTTCTCAATGGGCCTACTGCTGTTCGCTATCGCTTCCGCCGGTTGCGGACTGTCGCAGACGATCGTCCAGCTGATCGCCGCGCGCGCCGTGCAAGGCGTGGGCGCGGCCATGCTAGTGCCGGGGAGCCTGGCGATCATCAGCGCCTCGTTCTCTAAGGAGGAGCGGGGGCGCGCTATCGGCACCTGGTCGGGCTTTACGGCCATCTCCGCCGGAGTGGGCCCGGTCTTAGGAGGCTGGCTCGTCGAGAACGCCTCGTGGCGCTGGATATTTTTTATCAACCTGCCGCTTACTGCCGTGGTGCTCGTCATCACCTGGTGGCGCGTACCGGAGAGCCGCGATCGTAGCGCCGGGGCGCGTGTGGATGTGCTCGGCGCGGCGGCAGCAACCCTGGGGCTGGGCGGGGTCGTCTACGGGCTGGTCGAGGCGGGCGGGCGCGGCTTCCGGGACACGCGCGTGGCGGCGAGTCTTGCGGCGGGCGCTCTGCTGCTTATCCTCTTCGTTTTCATAGAGCGAAGACGCGGCCTGCGGGCGATGATGCCGCTGGCTCTTTTCCGCTCGCGGACTTTCGCCGGGGCCAATCTGCTGACGCTCTTTCTATACGGCGCGCTGGGCGGATTGATGTTCTTTCTGCCCTTCAACCTGATTCAGGTGCAGGGCTATTCGGCGACCGCAGCGGGGGCCGCGCTCCTTCCGTTTGTGCTGACGATGTTCCTGTTATCGCGCTGGGCGGGCGGGCTTGTCCAGCGTTACGGGGCGAAGCTGCCGCTGGTCGTCGGGCCCGTAGTCGCAAGCGCGGGCTTCGCGCTGTTCATGCTGCCCGGCGCGCGCGTGGGAAGCTACTGGGCGAGCTTTTTTCCGGCCGTGATGTTGATGAGCCTCGGCATGGCGGCGAGCGTTGCGCCCCTGACGACGACCGTTATGGGCGCGGTCGAAGAGCGGCACGCGGGCATTGCGTCCGGCATCAACAACGCCGTATCCCGGACTGCGGGGTTGATCTCCATAGCGGTCTTTGGAATAGTCATGACGGGCGTCTTCGTTCGGAATCTCAACGACCGTCTTCGGCCCTTGGACATTCCTGTGGAAACTCGCGCGGCGCTCGAAGCGCAGACGAGCCGCCTCGCCGCAATCTCCGTCCCGGACGAGTTAAAGGATGAGACGAAAGGATCGATCAAACGTGCCGTCGAAGAATCGTTCGTCGCCGGATTCCGCGTCGTCATCCTTATGGCAGCGGCGCTGGCGCTCGTGAGCGCGCTTTTCGCCTGGCTGCTGATAGAAGGGCGGAGCGAGACTGTGGTAGAGGCTGCCGGCGTGCCTGATCTGGGGCGGAAAAAAGCGGCTTGAGGTCTAAG
>DASQYE010000725.1:0-4385 GCA_035639355.1 Pyrinomonadaceae bacterium | reverse complement strand
CGAAGGCCTTCGGAAGCTCCGGGTCGTAGGAGCGCTCGATCTCTATCTGGCTGCGGCGGAGCTGCGGCTCAAGCAGTTGCAAGGTGTCGTCGAGGACGCGATGAAGGTCTACTTCGGTGAACTGCGTTGCGCTGCCCGTGCGCGAGAAATTCAATAGATTATTGACGATGTCGGAGGCGCGGTCGGCCTGCCGCCGCACCTTCTGCAAGAGCGCGTGCTTAGGGTCTGTTTCGGGGAGCATCCCCAGAAGCATCTGCGTGTAGGAGGAGACGCCCGTCAAGGGCGTGTTGACCTCGTGTGCCACGCCCGCCGCCAAAAGGCCTATGGACGAGAGCTTCTCGCGCTGCTGCAACTGCTCTTCGAGGCGCATTCTGGCCGTCACGTCTTCGAGCACGACGAGCGCGCCCGTGCGGTCTGCCGAATCAGTCCTCAAGGGGGCGAGCGCGATGTTAAGGACGAGCGTGCGGCCCACGCGCGTCGCCGTATGCAGCTTGTAGATGTGGCGCAGCTCCGTCAACTGCCATCCGGGCGGGCCCAAGACCTGCCTGAGAGTCTCCGTGAAATCTTCTGCGAAGAGGTCTTCGACCAATCTTCCGATGGCCTCGTCGCGGCTCAAGCCTAGCATCTCTTCAAGGGCCGAGTTGCAGTGCGTGACCTGCCCGTCCAGGTCAACCGCCAGCAGCCCGACGTTGATCGATTCGACGATGGATTCGTTGAACTCCTTCAACATCTCAAGCTCTGCGGCGCGCTTCTGCTGTTCCTGGTAGAGCAGGCTGTTCTCGATGGCGACCGCCACGTAACCGGAAACCGTGCGCAGTATCTCTACGTCCTCGGAGGAAAGCAACGCGCCGTCGGCCGAGCGGCCCAAGCCTATGACGGCGACCATCCGCCCGCGCACGACGCACGGCACGTAGTAGTGAAGCGCGCGGCGCACGAAGCTTGTGGTTTCAGCCGCGAGGTCGAGATCGTCTGCGCGCACGACGCCCGTTTCGGCCGAGCGCGTCCGTATCATCTCTCTGAAATCGGGCGGCACGACGACCATCACGGGCGAGAGCCCGGCGGCGCGCGCCACACGATAACCGGCGGGCGCTCCCTCGTCCTCAATGAAGATCGCCACGCGGTTGACGTTCAAGACCTGCTGCAAGCGGCTGACGAGCGCGTCCAAGAGAGGTTCCAGTGCGGTCGTTGCCGAAAGCGTGCGCCCGAAATCGAGCAGGCCGTTGCGCATGTCATAACGCTCGCCGTAAAAGAGGCGATCCGTTCTCTCCTGCAAGAAATTCTTAAAGGGCGCGGCCACCATCACGATCACAGACATGCCGACGACGGCGATGATAACGCGCAAGGTAATCAGGCCGGGCGTGATCTCGCCGTCGAGCGCGTAGAGCCCCGCGACGTAGACCACAGCGCCGATCATCATCGAGATGGCGAGCGTGGTGAGCGCGTAGACGAAGGCGCGGCGCACCACAATATCCACGTCCATCAGGCGATAACGCACGACCGAGTTGCCGAAGGTGAGCGGGATTAAGACCAGCGGCAAAAGCGCGATGTCCGTCAACCAGCGATGGCCCTCGAATCCCGACACGTAGCCGACGGCATAGAAGAGCGAGAACGGTGTGATGGCGAGAGCCGAGCCCCACACGACCCATTTCAGCTGTTGACGCACAACGGCCGCATCGCTTTTGACGAACGTTCGCACCAGCAAGATGCCGCTCGCCACGAGCGCCCCCCAGAAATGCAGGAAGATCGCCTTGTAGTACCAGCCGATCACATGCTCCGGGAGATTCAGCGAGAGATATTTTCCGAAATAGACAGCCACTGCGCCCGCGAGCAGAACGACGGCCGGCGCGTAAAGCGACGCAGCCAGCTCGCGTCGCTTCGAGAGCCTGTAACGCACGGGATAGATGGCGCAGAAATGAACGAAGACGGGAGCGAACAGTATGAACGCGGCATCGTCCAGGAATGCTATGGCGAGGTCGAGGTCTTCAAAAGCGCCCGTCGGCTTATAGAAGTGAAAGACGAAGGCGGCCAGGCATAGCGTCGCGAAGTGGACGACGTAGGGCGCGCGCCCGCCCTGCTTGAAGAGAACGAAGAAGCCTACGAAGAGGTAGACCAGCCCGATGAAGTTTAGATAGAGATCGCGCGTCGTCCAGCGAGGAAGCTGGTCGAGCCCGTAAAGGTCTGCGTAGTAGAAGCGCGTCTCTTCGGGAAAGGACGGGCGCTCGATCAGGTATGTCAGGTGGCCGCCGACGCCCGCCTCTTCCAGATAGATTTGAACGTCCGAGGCTTGGCCGATGGCATCGTACTGCGTCTCGTCTTCGCTGACCGAGATCAGGTGATCGCCCGCCAGTATGCCCGAGCGCGCTCCGGTCATGCCGGGCGTAACCTTTTCGGCGACGATGGCGTTATCTTTTTGGACCCAGACGATGCCGTCCGTCGCGGGGGATTTGTGCTTCCAGCGCTGCCAGAAATTGAGTCCGCCGGCGGCTATGAGCAAGCCCGCCACGAACAGCAGCACCAGCGTACGTGTTGTCAGCACCGATCCCTTCATATTCCTCGTCCGCCAAGCTTTTCGGGTTCCGCGAGGGCCGCCGACCGCGCTTTTAATTGACCGAGCAACCGAGATTTGCCGCACGCACGCCGCGCTCGCCACGGGCGCAAATCAAAGTTAAAGAGAAGAGGCAAGCCGTATTCCAACCGGACGGGAATCGTCCGGGGTCTCGCCGCGCTTGAGGCCGACGGCGATGCAGCCCATGCACGCGAGCCCCTTTTGCCGTCCCTGGAGCGGCCCGCGCGACCCTTTTAAGCCCTTCTGTTATAGAGATTTCCCGCCTGCTTTATCCAAGATTTCGGACTCGTCCGAGATTTTGGAGAAACCAAGGCTCAAGACTTGAAAGAGGAAGATTCGAGAGGTGGACGGGCGAGATTGCCTTCCTCGTCCTTTCACCTCTTCAAACCTCCCTCTTTCCAACCGGCTTTAAAACCTGACGGAAATTCCACCGCGCACGGAGCGGCGGCCCGTTATGATGCTCAACAGCGCGTCGTCATCTTCCGTGGAAGCCTGCGTGTCTAGTAGATTACGCGCATCTATGATCGCTTCGGCGCGGACAGGCAGCCCGAAGGTCGGCAGGTCTTGCGTCACCAGAATGCTTAACGACGGGTCGTAGACGGCGAGCCGACCGGCGAACGGGTCTATGGCGAAGACGGTCGCGCCGGGCGAGAAGCGAAAGACTGTGCGGACGTGCGTCCCCGTCCCGAAGTCTGCGTTGAGCTGCAAGGCTGCGGTCTGGAAAAATCCGCCGTCGAAGAGGTCGGCCGGGTTCGAGAGCCCGCGCGGCGAGAGACGCTGCCCGCGCCCCACGGAGTACCCTGCGGAAGCGCCGAACACCTGGCTGATGCGCCGCGAGTAGACGACGCGCAGCCCGCGCGCGGCTCCCTGCTGATTGGCCACGCTCAAGAGCGCCGCGCCGCTTTCGCCCGAAAAGGTCGAGAGCGGCGTATTCATTAAGCCTACGCCGCGATTTGAAGTGGTATCGAAGAACGCTGCCGCCTCGACGCTCGATTCGTTGTCGAGCACACGTTCGACGCCAAGCTCGAAGCGTCGGCTGCGCTCCATCACGGCGCGGCCGTCTACGAGCGCGATGGGCTGTGCGCCCGTCTGCTTGAACGCGATCTGCTGCCCCTCGAAGGCCGCGAGCGTGCTCTGTGTTTGCATCTCGTCGCCGCCCTGCGCATACGCCGCACGGATTCGCGTGCGCGCATTGGCGTCGAACTGTAGCCCCAGTCGCGGGCTGAGCGAGTGGTCGTGTCCCTCACCGAAGAACTGCGAGTAATCGAGCCCGAGCACGATCACCACGCCGTCGCGCACCACCCACTCGTCGATGGCGCGGACGGAGTATTGGCCGAGCGTCCTTTTCGTTCCCTGAAAAGAGGCGAGCCCGTTTAAGCGTGCCGCGCCCGCGCTCAAGGCCACGCGATGCCGATCGTTGACGCGCACGCGCGTCTGTATCTCAAGGCGCTGCGGCGCTCCCGGCCCGAGGCCTGTCTGCCCCGCAAAGATGAAATCGATGCGATCGTTGACGGGCCTGGCGATGGCGAAGTTCATCCCCGTATAGGCCGGAGTAAAGGCGTTTGCGGCCGCATAGGTCTCTATGACGCCCCGTATATGGGCCGGCCTGCGCGTACCATCGCTCGCGTCGGCTGTGGCTGTGGAATCGAGCGGGCCGCCCGCATCGACCGCTTCATCCTCCGCCATCGCAGCCTCAACAGCCTCGTTCTCGTCCTCCTGTACCTGGAAGACCGAGCGGCGACTACGGGCCGAGCGCAGACGCCACTTGGCATCGTCGCGGTCGCGGCGGCGCTCCGGCGCAGTCCGGCCCGATCCGACG
>DASQYE010000724.1:0-2371 GCA_035639355.1 Pyrinomonadaceae bacterium | reverse complement strand
GCTGGTAGAAAACGCTGACATCTAATATCTGACATCCGGCATCCGCTTTATGTTAGCTCTTCTGTTCATACTATTCGCAGGGCTCGCCGTAGGGTGCGCGATCGCTATGGTGGCGCAGCGCAACCCGCTCTACAGCGCCATCTCCCTGATCGGAGTCTTGATCTCGCTGGCGTGCCTTTACGTGATGCTCGCCGCGCCCTTCATCGCCGCCGTGCAGGTCATCGTCTACGCCGGCGCGATTATGGTGCTCGTCGTGTTTGTGATAATGCTCCTGAACGTCGAAGAGGAAGAGCGCCCCAACATTCGGCTGCGCCACCTGATACCGTCCGCGATCGTGCTCGCCGCGCTGCTTTTCGCAGAGGCGGCCTTCATCATCTCCTTCGTTCAGACTTCGGCCTTTACGCCGCGTTCGAGCGCGTCCGACGTGGGCCTGACCGCGTCCATCGGCGCTGGCCTGTTTACGAAGTATCTCCTGCCGTTCGAGATCACTTCCCTTCTGCTACTGATGGCGATCGTCGGCGCGATGACACTGGCGCGCCGCGCCGCGCTTTTGCCCGAAGGCGCGCGCGTTATTCCGGGCGCGCAGGTCTTGCCGCTAAGCGTCGTCGATCCGCGCGCCACGGGCGACGCGACGCCCGTGATAACCGAGACGACCCGCGAGGCGGCAGAGCTTTTACATGAGCCGGAGGAGGCCGGTCGCGCCTCTCGCATGAAGGATACGGATTGAAGAGACTATGACTCCGCAACTCTCCTGGTACCTGGCGCTCTCGGCTGTGCTGTTCACTATCGGCGTGGTCGGCGTCATCATCAAGCGCAACGTGATCTCTATGTTCATGTGCATAGAGCTGATGCTGAACGCCGTCAACCTGACGTTCGTGGCCTTCTCAAGCTTCTTCAAAGACGTGTCGGGCCAGCTCTTCGTCTTTATAGTGATGACGGTGGCGGCGGCCGAGGCGGCGGTCGGTCTCGGAATCATCATCGCCATTTTCCGCAACCGCGAATCGCTGGACGTTGACGAGGCCAGTATTCTGAAGTTATAGACCGCGGGCTTAACCGTAGCGAATGATGCCGGAAAACAATCTTCTCAGTCTGATTATATTCGCGCCGCTCGCGGGCGCGGCCCTTTGCTGGTTCGTCGGCCGTCGTCTGCGCAGCGAAACCTTTATCAGCCTGGTCGCCTGCGGCGCGGTCGCCGTCTCGACTCTCGTCGCCTTCATTATCGCCTTCAAACCCGAGGGCGCGCTTCGCGGAGACGGCCCCTCGGTAATCCTGGATCATCTCTGGACTTGGATCGAGGTCGGAGGCTTTCGCGCCGACTTCGGCCTTGCGATGGATCGCCTGAGCGGCATCTACGCTCTCTTCATCACCTTCGTAGGGCTTCTCATACACATCTTCGCCACAGGCTACATGCACGGCGACCGTGGCTTCTATCGCTTCTTCGCCTACTTGAACCTGTTCATGTTCTCGATGCTGACGCTGGTTCTGGCCGATAATTTTCTGCTGATGTTCGTCGGCTGGGAGGGCGTAGGGCTCTGCTCTTATCTCCTGATCGGGTACTACACGGACAGGCGCGAGGCCGGCGACGCGGCGAAGAAGGCTTTTATCGCCAATCGGGTCGGCGACTGGGGAGTAGTGCTCGGCATCATGCTCGTCTTCGTTTTGACGGGCACGATCAGCTTCTTTCCGAAGCCGGAACATGGGATTACAGAGAGCGCGCTCCAGATCATAGCCGGAATGTCGGTCGATCCCTTCACATGGAAGGCGCTCTTCGCCGGCGGCATTACGTCGGCCGCCATCCTTCTCTTTATCGGGGCGACGGGCAAGAGCGCGCAGATACCCCTGTTCGTCTGGCTGCCGGACGCTATGGCAGGGCCCACGCCAGTCTCCGCGCTGATTCACGCCGCGACGATGGTGACGGCGGGCGTTTACATGATCGTGCGCTGCTCCGCCATCTACACGCACGCCCCCACGGCGCTCTTTATCGTGGCGATCATCGGCGCGGCCACAGCGATTTTTGCCGCGACCATCGGATTGGCCCAGAACGATATTAAGAAAGTCCTGGCCTATTCCACCATCTCGCAGCTTGGCTACATGTTCCTGGCGTGCGGCGTCGGCGCGTTCGTCGCCGCGATCTTTCACGTGATGACGCACGCCTTCTTCAAGGCTCTTCTGTTCCTCGGCTCCGGAAGCGTGATTCACGGCATGCATCACGAGCAGGACATGCGGCGCATGGGCGGCCTGAAGAAGTACATGCCCGTGACTTACTGGACGATGTGGGCCGGCTGGCTGGCGATCAGCGGCGTTCCCTTATTCGCCGGCTTCTTCTCCAAAGACGAGATTCTGTGGAAGACCTGGAGCGCAGCAGGCATAG
>DASQYE010000723.1:0-2462 GCA_035639355.1 Pyrinomonadaceae bacterium | reverse complement strand
TCGCCGCCGGGCGTAAGGCGGAAGGCGAGACGCAGTTGGAGCTTTCCAAATCGCTCAAAGAGAAAGAACGAAATCAGACAAATCCGTAAGCTTTTCGTGAGGTCATAAGTTTTGCCTGCAAGGATGGTTCATTCAAGCGCCCCATTGATTATCCTTCTGCTTTTAATCCCATTTCCGGTCATCAGCAGCCCGCCCGTTGAAGTCCGCTTGACGGATATTACAGCTCAAGCAGGGATCAATTTCAAGCACGTCGCCTCGCCTGAAAAGAAGTACCTGGTCGAGTCAATGAGTGGCGGCCTGGCTCTCTTGGATTATGACGCGGACGGCTACCAGGACATCTACTTCGTCAACTCTCTGTCGGTTGACCTGTTGAAAAACGGCGGGAAGACCAGGAGCGCTCTCTATCACAACAACGCGGACGGCACATTTACGGACGTAACTGAAAGGGCGGGCGTGGGCGAGGTCGGCTGGGGAATGGGGGCCGCCGTCGGCGACTTCAACAATGATGGGTTCGACGACCTCTACGTGACGTGCCTTGGCCCAAACCGTCTCTTCAAAAATAACGGCAACGGTACTTTTACAGATATCACGCAGTCGGCAGGAGTGGGCGATCCGCGTTGGTCAACGGGCGCTGCCTTCGTGGATTATGATAATGACGGCAAGCTGGACCTGTTCGTCGTTAATTACGTGGATTTCGATGTCAATCGCCTGCCCCAGTTCGGTAAGGACAAGACCTGCCAGTATAAGGGGATTCCGGTGCAGTGTGGCCCCAGAGGAATGCCCGGAGCGGGCGATTCGCTTTACCACAACAACGGGGATGGAACCTTCACGGAGGTGTCGAAAAAGGCCGGAGTGGATGACCCGGACGGCTACTTCGGAATGGGTGTCATTTGCAGCGACTTTGATGAAGACGGCTTCACGGACATTTATGTGGCGGACGACTCGTCGCCGAATTTCTTCTACCATAACAAAGGTGATGGGACATTCAAGGAGATAGGCTTTACCTCCGGCACTGCCGTGAACGAGAACGGCAGCGAGCAGGGAAGCATGGGCGTGACGGTCGGCGATTACGACCATGATGGGCGGCTCGACATCTTTGTGACCAATTTCGTTGACGAATACAACACGCTCTATCACGGCGAGGGCCGAATGAACTTCGCAGATGCTTCACATGCTGCCAAAGTTGCGGCGGTAAGTTATCCTTACGTCGGATGGGGAACCAAGTTCTTCGACTACGACAACGATGGTTGGGCAGACCTGTTCATTGCCAACGGTCACGTTTACCCGCAGCTTGAAAACTATCGCCAGCGCAAGCTGGTGCATAAAAATAACCGCGATGGAACGTTCGCGGAAGTGGCAGAACAACTCGGCGCTCCGCTGGTGGAAAAACGCGCGAGCCGTGGAGTCGCCTTCGGAGATATAGATAATGACGGCGACGTTGATCTGGTGATCGCAGACCTTGACGGCCCAGCGCAACTGCTGCGCAACGACGGCGGCAACAGTAATGGCTCGATCCTGATTAAAACGGTCGGCGTGAAAAGTAATCGCGACGGAATAGGAGCGAGGGTTAAAATCGTCTCCGGCGATTTGACGCAGATGGACGAGGTGCGCAGCGGCGGAAGCTACATCTCGCAAAGCGATCTGAGGCTGCATTTCGGCCTTGAGAAACGAACGAAGATCGACCTGATAGAGATTCGCTGGCCGGGCGGGATGATAGACAGGATCACCAACGCTCAGGTCAATAAGATTTTGACGGTTAAGGAAGGCCAGGGCCTCATAGAGCAGAAAGATTTCAAGAGCCGCGCGGGCCGTTAATTTTCGCTTGACCGTCCAGAGGGATACAAAATCTCTCTCTTCGCTTTAAGGATTTTAGATCGCAAAGAATCCATCCTGCTGATTATTCAATCGAGTGTATGAAACGCGGCTGCTCAACACAGAGGCGCAGAGCGAGCGCAAAGGCTGAAAGGGCATTGAACCCCCTGTGTCGGCATCGTGCCGCCGTGTTGCCCCGTGCCCCCCTGTACGCTCGAACTGCCCTTACGCTCCTCCTTATTCTCCTTACGCCGCTCTGCACGCTCGCGCAGGGGGATACCCCCGCCGAACGGCTTGAGCGCGCGGCGGCTCTCATCGGTAGCAATCGAATCGAAGAGGCCGAGCAGCAATTAAATTACGTCTTGAAAGTTAGGCCGAACGATCCGGTCGCGTTCAATCTACTCGGCGCTGTTCGCGCCAAGCAGGGAAGGCTGGATGAGGCCGAAGCGCTCTTCTCGCGCGCCATACGCGTTGATAATCAACTGATCGGGGCGCACATGAATCTGGCATATCTTTATCTGCTGAAGGGTGTGCCGGAGAAAACGGCTTACGAATTAAAGGAAGTGCTTCGTCTGGAGCCGAACAATGCGGATGCCAGCCACAAGCTTGCCTGGCTGCTGCTCTCTCAAGGTCGCTTTGACGCATGCATA
>DASQYE010000722.1:0-4835 GCA_035639355.1 Pyrinomonadaceae bacterium | reverse complement strand
GCGGCGACCCGCTCGGCCTTTACATGCAGGTCTACAACTCCGGCATCGACCAGACGACGCTGCGGCCTTCGGTCAACGTCGAATATGTTTTTACGCAGAACGGCAAGGAGATCACAAAGATTCCGGAGACGTGGCAGGGCTTGAGCGATGCCGGTCAACGTCTGACACTGGCGAAGCTCTTCAGCACGGACAAGCTAACGCCCGGCAAGTACAAGGTCGAGGTGCGCATCAATGACCGCGTTTCGGGTCAGACGCTTTCGCCTATGCCCTCGGCGGAATTCACCATCTTGGAATAAGAGCCGTAACAAAGGGGACGAAACAGCAGGGGGCGCAGCTTAAAAGCTGCGCCCCCTCTGCTCTTTTCCGCTGGCGCTCCGACCCTTTTATGACGGCGCGCGTTCTCCGCGACGCAAAGCATTTACCAGGTGATGGGCCAGGCGCGTCGGCTCCGGCTGTCGATAGCCGCCGTCGCAACCGAGCGTCAGCCGGATTGCGCCCTCAAGGTCTATCAAGTGGCCGGGCGAGACGAAGATCGGTTGCACGCCCGTCTTCGTACGCACGGCTGCGCCGACCGTCTCGCCCCGGTCGATCATCGGCGACCAGGCGCCGCGCTCCGTGGGCGGCGCTTCGTACTTTCCGACGAGCACGGATTTCGCGCAGCCGAGCGTGGGCCGCTCTATCAGCAGGCCGACGTGACAGGCGATCCCGACCCGTCGCGGATGCGCCAACCCCTGCCCGTCGAACATCACGGCATCCGGCTCACTTTTGAGCTTGGCCCACGCTTCAAGCACTGACGGCGTCTCACGAAAAGAGAGCAGGCCCGGCACGTAAGGAAAGCGCGTCTCGCTCACCACGCCCACCTCTTCTATCACTTCGAGCGAGGGGAGGCGCAGAACTACGATGCCGGCGTATATGGTCGTCGAAAATTTGTTGAAAGAGATGTCCGTCCCGGCTATGGACTGGACGGGCCGCGCGAGCGGCGCGAGCACCACACGCTCGCGCAAAGATTTCTGAAGCTCCACGGCCTCGCGCGGCGTCACGTTCCAGTCGTGCAGCTGCTTATATCTTGCCATAAGAATTTACGGATCAGATGTCAGATGCCGGATGTCAGAGGATAGCCAGGAGCGGATTTTTCCAGCATCTAGCATCTGACATCTGACATCTGGCCCATGTCTTTGATCTTCGCGCTTGAAGAGATGCCTGCTCCTGGGCCTATGATTGAATGCACGCGCCAGCGTTCGTCGTCTGTCTCCGGGTAATCAAGTCGAAAATGCGCGCCGCGCGATTCTTCCCGCCAGAGCGCGGCGCGGGCGATGAGCGTGGCGACCGTCAGAAAGTTTCGAGATGCGCGAGAGAGCGGCGCGCGCTCTATCTGCTCGAACTCAAAGAGCGCGCGTTCGATAGTATCGCGCGCACGCAGTATCCCGACGCGCTCCCACATCAATCGCCTGACGCGCTTGCGCACGGCGAGCGCAATGTCTCCACGGCTGCGCCCGTCTTGGCCGCCTGCCGGCGCGTCCGTCATATCGGCGGCGTCCATCTTTGCGCGCCCGCCCGGGGCTTGCGCGGCGTGATCGGCGGCCACCGCCCGCCCGGCTCGCGCCCCGAAGACCAGTCCTTCCAGAAGCGAATTCGACGCGAGACGATTCGCGCCGTGCACGCCCGTGCAGCTCACCTCGCCCGCCGCGTAAAGCCCCGGCAGACTTGAGCGCCCATAGAGGTCTGTGCGGACGCCGCCCATGCAGTAGTGCGCGGCGGGAGAAACCGGCAGCAGGTCGGAAGTAATATCCAGGCCGTAGCGCAGGCAGGTATCATAAATTTTCGGGAAGCGGTCGATAAGAAAACGCGCGTCCATGGCGGTCATGTCGAGGTAGACGGTTCTGGTCGCCGTCCTCGCCATCTCGGCGACGATTGCGCGGCTGACAATGTCTCGCGGCGCAAGCTCGGCGCGCTCGTGATAACGCGACATGAAGCGCCTTCCCATAGCGTTTCGCAAGACGCCGCCTTCGCCGCGCATCGCTTCTGTGAGAAGAAAGCGCGGCGCGCCCTCTACGTTCAGGGCCGTCGGGTGAAACTGCACGAACTCCATATCGGCCAGCTCCGCGCCCGCCGCGTAAGCCATGGCCATCCCGTCGCCGGTCGCCACACCGGGGTTCGTAGTGTGCAGAAAGACCTGGCCCGCCCCGCCCGAGGCAAGTATGACGGCGCGCGCCCACAACTCGCGCGGCGCGCGCACTAGAGGGTCAAGGTAGCGCACGCCACAGCAGCGCCCGTCCGAGACCAGTAGAGAATCCGTCGCCGCGTGCGCGACAAACGAGATGCCCCGCTCTATGCGCGCGCGAGCGATAAGCGCGCGGACGATCTCTTTTCCGGTCGAGTCGCCATGCGCGTGAAGTATACGCCGGCGCGAATGCGCCGCCTCGCGCGTGAAGGCTAGACGGCCGCCCTCGCGGTCGAACTCCGTCCCCCACTCGATCAGCTCCCGTATCAGAGGGGGCCCGTCTTCGACCATCGCGGCGACCGCCTCTTCGTCACACAGGCCGGCCCCGGCCTTGATAGTATCCTCTTCGTGGAGGGCGACCTCGTCATCCTCCGAGAGAGCGACGGCGATGCCGCCCTGCGCATACTCCGTGTTGGATTCGTCCGTTCGATCTTTGGTGAGGACTGTGACGCGCGCGCCCGCGAGCGCCAGCTCAACGCTTGCGCGCAATCCGGCGATGCCGCTGCCGACCACTATGAAATCCGTTACGAGAGTCATTTCACTGGTTTGAATCGTTTGCGCGACGGATTCTAACAACTCGACGGCCGCGCGGGCAACATTGCGTGGGCTTGCAGCCGCACGTTAGAATGATTTTCAGATGAACAACAAAATAGTCTAAGGAGAGCGGGCGCGCCCGGTTACTACGGGATTCATATTCGCAGATTGATTCATCCGCCGGCGCTTGCCTTTATACCGAAACAGTGCTGCCACCCATCAACTTCACCGACTCCAGGCTCGACAACGGCTTGCGCGTCATCCTGCACGAAGACCATTCGACGCCCATCGTCGCCGTCAATATCTGGTATCACGTCGGCTCGAAGAACGAAGTGCCGGGCCGCACCGGCTTCGCGCACCTCTTCGAGCACATGATGTTCCAGGGCTCGAAGCATTACGACAACGATTTTTTCGTGCCGTTGCAGGAAGCCGGAGGCACCTTGAACGGCTCGACCAACTCCGACCGCACCAATTACTGGGAGGTCGTGCCGTCTAATTTTCTTGAGCTGGCGCTGTGGCTCGAATCTGACAGGATGGGCCATCTGCTGGACGCGCTGACGGAGGAAAAGCTCTCGAACCAGCGCGACGTTGTGAAGAACGAGAAGCGGCAGAACTACGACAACCGCCCGTATGGGCTCGTAGGCGAACAGATCGCCGCGACGATGTATCCGCCCGCGCACCCGTACCACTGGCTGACCATAGGCTCGCTCGAAGACCTTAACGCCGCCTCGCTCGAAGACATCTCGGACTTCTTCCGGCGCTTCTACACGCCCAACAATGCGAGCCTCGTCATCGCCGGAGACATTGAACCGGCGGAGGTCCATCGCCTGGTCGAAAAATATTTCGCGCCCGTCCGGCGTGGCCCCGCCCTTGAACCCGTGGTCGCAACACTCCCCTTTCTTGAGAGCGAGATCAGGGTGACGATGGAAGACCGCGTCGCGCTGCCGCGCATCTACATGTCATGGCACGCCGTCGCGGCCTGGGCCGTGGACGACGCAGAGCTTGATACGCTCTCGGCCGTGCTGGCGGGCGGCAAGGGCTCGCGCCTCTACAAGTCTCTGGTCTACGAGCAGCAGATCGCGCAGGACGTGACGGCCTTCAACAACTCGCGCGAGATCGCAGGTCAGTTTCAGATCGTGGCGACGGCCAAGCCCGGCAGGAGCATCGAAGAGTTGGAGCAGGCCATCAACCACGAACTCGATAAGATCAAGCGAGACGCGCCGCCGACCCTGGAAGAGATGGAGCGCGCCTACAACGCGCGCGAATCGTCCTTCGTCTACAGCCTGCAAACCGTAGGCGGCTTCGGGGGGCGCAGCGATCAGATGAATCTCTACGCGGTCTTTCTGAACGACCCCGGATACTTTCAGCAAGACCTAGAAAGGTATCGCAGCGTCACGGCCCCTGAGGTCAGCCGCGCCGCCGATACTTATTTGACGGACAAGCGAATGGTGCTCGCCGTCAAGCCGGGGATGCGCGACGGCAAGCAGAGCAGCGCGGGCGCTCCCGCACCGGCGGGCCCATCAAACGCCATTCCGCCGCCCGCGCAGCAGACCGCCGCCCCACAGATTCCCGGAACCCAGAGCACCACGGCGACACCCACGAGCGGCGCGGCCACCGCCGCAGCAACTCCCGTCAAGCAGGAGGCGTCGTCCGTAGACCGCGCGGCGGGCGCGCGCGAGCAGACCAAGGCCGAAGCCGCCGCCACGACCCCTGCGGGCGCAGCGCCACCGGCGACCGTCGCACACTCCGGCATCCACTCGAAGCACGAGGAGCAAGCGCGGCTCGGCGGGCTCTACGCGCCGCCCGAGCCTAAGCCCGACCCGCTCTTCGCGCTCCCACTGATCCAAAGACGTAAGCTCTCGAACGGGTTGGAGGTTGTCATAGTAGAGCATCACGACCTGCCTGTCGTCACGCTCAACGTGGTCTTGCGAACGGGCGCGGCGGCAGACCCGCCGGGGAGTGCGGGCCTTGCGAGCACCACCGCCTCCCTTCTGGACGAGGGCACGACGACGCGCTCGGCGCTGGAAATCTCCAACGAGTTGGCGGCCATAGGGGCGCGCCTGGGCACGGGCGCGGACTG
>DASQYE010000721.1:0-2000 GCA_035639355.1 Pyrinomonadaceae bacterium | reverse complement strand
GGTCAATTCCTGATCCAGAGCACAGGCCGGATCGCCGACGATAGCGCCGAGGTGAATAACCGAGTCCACCCCGCGCATACACTCTACGACCTTATCCACGTGACGAAAGTCAGCCTGCACAACCTCTAAATTAGGGTGATTGAGAGAATCCTGTATGGGCTCGGTACCGTAGAGCAGCAGGTCAAGCAGGCGCACGCGGTAGCCCTTGTCCAGCAACTTGGGCAATAAGGCGGAGCCTATATAGCCTGCCCCACCGATAACCAGTATGATTCCCTCTTTTTGGGTTTGGGGTTGTTCCATCAACATGCGTTCGGCGCTCACCATCCTGCGCCATAACAAAGACCATACCCGAGAAGCTATCAACAGGGTGGTCGTGAGCAGCCAGGAGAGGATCAGAGCGCCTCGCGGGAGGTCTAGGGTTTTGCCGAAGAAATACGAGAAGAAGCCAAACAGCAGGAAGCTGAGGCTGACCGCCTGGGCGACGATTAAAGCCTTATAGCGCCCGGCGTAGCGGCGACCATAGGTATAAAAACCGGATGCGAAAAAGACGGTCAGGCAGATCAGGGTGAGCAGCCATGCACTGCTGCGATACCCCCTGATGTAAGTCCAGAAGATAAGCGTGTACCTGTCGCTGGATTCCACTTCGAACGCCACGAGATAGAAGTAACGCAACGCCAGTGCGGCGATGACAGCGCCGTTTATCATAAGCACGTCGGCGATAATGCGCAGGCTCTTTTCCCTGGTCAGCTTAAAATGATCGAGAGGGTGCATGATTATCCTCATATCCGTTCTTCTTCGAGAGATTCTGGCGTGCCCTTGTAGATTAACGGGCCATAGTCGTTTCACTAGCCGAATGGTTATTAAGGCTTATCGAAATCTCCCCGGCGAAGTCGTGAATCCGCCGCACTGCGCGACAAATATCGGCGGCAATGGAAAGCTCCATGTGCGACCAGACCGGCAAGCTCAGGCTACAAGCCGACAATAGCTCTGTATTGGGCAACCGCGCATGCGCCCCGGCGTATTGGCGGTAGGCGATATGACGATGCACGGGTGGGTCATAATAATCGCGTGTGTCTATGTTCTCGGCTTCAAGCGCGGCGGCCAGCTCATCACGCGTGAGCCCGAAGACTGCGCCGTCAATCAGGATTGAAAAATCTTTGTAAGAACAACGATTTCCGGGACGCACCTGCTGAAAGCTGATGCCGGGCAGAGACCCTAGTTCGTTCTGATAAAAGGCGACTATTTCGTTGCGGTGACGGGCGGCCTGTTCCAACATATGTAGGCTGTGCTTGCCCATCAGGGCGTTGAATTCAGGCATCCGCGCATTGATACCTGCGAACAGGCTGTCATAGCTGCCGTTATTGCCATATTCCCGGCCGATGCGAATTTTATCGGCCAGCTCATCATTATCAGTGGCGACGATGCCGCCTTCGCCGGCGATCAACAGCTTGGTCGGGCTCAAACTGTATACGTGCGCGTCACCTTGAGGGCCGACGGGGACTCCCCTATAGAGAGCGCCGAACCCGTGTGCCGCATCGAATATCAGCTTGAGGCTGTGGCGGTCGGCCACGGCCTGCAACTCTTCAATGTCTGCGGGATTGCCGAAGTTATGAACGGCAACGATAGCGCTGGTTCGAGGAGTAATAGCGGCCTCGGCGGATGCCGCGTCAAGGTTTGTCGTGCCCGAATCCACGTCGGCAAAGACCGGACGCAAACCGGCCCAGACCATGGCGCTCACCGTCGCCATGAAAGTGAAACTGGGAACCACCACTTCTCCGGCCAACCCAAGCCCCTGATAGGTCAGCATCAGTCCGGTAGTGCAACTGGAAACGGCGACGGCATGTTTTACTTTGAGGTGTTGTGCCACAGCCTCTTCAAAATCGCGCAGGTGCCGGCCTTTGGTGACCATGCCGGTGCTGAAGATCGTCTGCACTTCCCCAGACACGTCGGAAAAATCGGGAAGCACGGGCTTCACAATATGAACTTTGTTCTTAAAGACG
>DASQYE010000720.1:0-10349 GCA_035639355.1 Pyrinomonadaceae bacterium | reverse complement strand
CCCTGCTCGCCGTCGCTCGCCGCCACATCCGAGACGCTGCCGAACGCGCCGAACAGCACGTTGGTCATCGAGCGGTTCATCGCACGGCACATCAAGACGGAGAGGATGAAGCCCGAAAAGCCGTCGAGCGTGCCCGCGATGATGAGTACGTTATTGGAGAGCGCAAAGCCTGTCGCGGCGGCGGCCAGCCCCGCGTAAGAGTTCAGAAGCGACATCACGACCGGCATGTCGGCCGCCCCGATCGGCATCACCAGCAGAACGCCGAAGACGAACGCCAACCCCACCATTATGTAAAAAGCGACCGCAGCCGCCGGCACAAAGAGCAGGTAGACGAAGAGGCCCAGGGTCACAGCCATCAGCGTCATGTTGAAGATGTTCTGTCCCTTGTATGTGACGGGAGTGCCGCGCACGAGTCCCTGCAACTTGGCGAAGGCGATGAGACTGCCCGTGGTCGTCAACGCGCCGAGCATCACCTCTAACCCGATTGCCGACATCTTGAATTGGCCCAGGCCCGCGCCGTGGCGATAGTATTCCGAGATGCCTACGAGCGCGGCGGCAAACGCGCCGAAGGCGTGCGACAGAGCCGTGCGCTGCGGCATCGCCGTCATAGGAACCCAGTAGGCCATCGCCGCGCCGATGGCCGAGCCTACGAAAAGCCCCGCGATGATCCATTCGTAGCTGATGATCTCGCGATGCAGCAGCGTGCCGACGATGGCTAGCAGCATACCAAGCTCGGCCAGGTGCATACCTCGCCGCGCCGATTCGGGATGGCTCAAGCCCTTCAAGCCCAGTATGAAGAGGATGGACGCCGCCAGGTACGTGAGTTCGATGAAATAAGTAGTCATCGCTTCCCTTTGTCACCATCCTTTGCCGCCAGCTCCTTGGTCGGATCGGTCGGAGCGATCTTCCTCTTGAACATCCTGAGCATTCGATCGGTAATCATAAAGCCGCCGACGACGTTAATGGTCGCGCACGTCACGGCCGTGACCCCCAGGATAGTGCTGATGCGGTTGTACTGCGCCCCTGCGGTCACGATCGAGCCCACCAGCGAGATGCCAGAGATGGCGTTGGTCGCAGACATCAAGGGCGTATGCAGCAGCGGCGGCACGCGCGAGATCACCTGATAGCCCAGAAACGCTGCCAGCGCAAAAACGTAGAGCGCCGGGATAAGCGTCTCGGCCGTAACGGACGATTCTGTAGCTGCGAAGATTGCTAAAATCATAAGCTTGTCCTCTTGTTTTCAGACTTCACTCGGGCTCCATTTTGAGAGCTCGTTCGAGACCCAGATCATGCCGAGTTGAACTGACATCCTTTATTTGCTCGCCAAGGCTTCCAGGGCGGCTGCGACTCGCGGATTGGCATACGTGCCCTGGTGCGTGACGCAGGACGGGCCAATCACGTCGTCCGTCATGTCCAGGTTGAGCGCCGCGTCCTTGATTAAGAGATGCAGGAAGGCCGTGACGTTGCGCGAGAAGAGCTGGCTGGCGTGGACGGGCACAGTTGCGGCCAGGTTGAGCGGGGCCATAATAAGGACGCCGTCTCTGTCATAGGTCTCGCCGGGACGACTTAGGGCGCAGTTGCCGCCCGAAGCGCCCGAGAGGTCTACGATGACCGAGCCGCGCTTCATACCATTGACGGCCTCCGCCGTCAGGAGCAGAGGTGCGGGACGGCCTGGGACTTGCGCCGAGGTGACGATCACGTCCGCCGAGCGCGCGTGTTTGGCGATCAGGTCGCGGCCTCTGCTCATGGCCTCTTCGGTCAACTCCCTGGCGTAGCCGCCGGCATCTTCCGTTTGAATTCCGCCGAGGTCTACTTCCAGGAAGGTCGCGCCGAGCGAGCGCACCTGCTCGCCTGCGGCGGCGCGCACGTCGTAGCCCTCGACGACCGCCCCCAGTCGGCGCGCGGTGGCGATCGCTTGAAGCCCTGCGACGCCTGCGCCCAGAATCAGTACGCGCGCAGGAGCGACCGTGCCGGCGGCCGTCATCAGCATGGGGAACATACGCGGCAGACGGTCGGCGGCCATCAGCACGGCCTTGTAACCGACCACGGTCGCCATAGAAGAGAGCGCATCCATCGCCTGCGCGCGAGTCGTGCGCGGGATCAACTCCATAGCAAAGGCTGTGATGTGCTGCGTGATGGCGGGCTCAAGCGCTGCCGGCTCGTCGAGCGGGCGCAGGAAACCTATGACGACCGCGCCCTGCTTCATGGCCCGGAAATCTTCCGCCGACGGCCGGTTGACCGCAACCAGTATATCTGCCGCTGCGAGCAGTGCGGCCCTGTCTCGCAAGACCTCCGCGCCAGCGCCCAGGTAGTCTTCATCCAGCGCGCCAGCGCCCAGACCAGCGCCGCTCTCTACAATTACAGAGGCTTTCAACGCGACGAGCTTTTTGACTGATTCGGGAACCAGCGCGACGCGCGCCTCTCCGCCCTGATTCTCCCGCAACACCGCAATCCGCATTCTTTTCTCCTTACGAGGCCCCTAGCTCATACGGCTCACGCGAAAGATAATATAACGCTCGCCCGCCGGCGTCGAAATATATTCTATATGCCGAAGAGGCCAGCAAAAAATCTTTCGCGCCGCGCCCTTCGCGTACGCTTAACGAAGGCCACATGCCCGCTTGCCAACCGTGGGGCGGGATTCTATAATTCGTTTTCATTTGTGGCGCTATGGTCTAGTTGGTTAACACGCCGCCCGGCAACGGAAATATGCTTAAAAGAGGCTGGGATGAGCTTCAACTTAGGGAGGCCGTAAAAGTTTCTACGTCATGGTCAGGCGTCATGCGATGCCTGGGCTTAGCCGTAGCGAGTAATAGCGTTAAGGCCGTAAAGGCTTCAGTTAATGAGCTTGGCTTGGATATTTCTCATTTCAAGGGGCAGGGTTGGGTAAAGGCATGACCAATATGCCTTCTCCTCCGCAAACCATTTCTTTGAGTGAGATATTGGTAGAGAAATCAAGATATACAAGCTCAAAAGATTTGAAGCGACGTTTATTTAAATCTGGATTAAAAGAAAAGCGTTGTGAGCATTGTTCAAATACTAAATGGATGGAGAAGGAGATTCCTTTACATCTCGACCATATAAATGGTATCAGGAGTGATAACAGAATAGAAAATTTGCGCGTTCTCTGTCCCAACTGTCATGCATTAACGCCAACGTGGGGAGGAAGAAATCATAAGGCCCGTTCGTCTAGCGGTTAGGACGTAGCCCTCTCAAGGCTAAAACACGAGTTCGATTCTCGTACGGGCTACCAATTTTCTAAAGCAGAGATTACAAGTCTCGTAAGCGCTAATAGCTTCTTCACGATCTAAAGACTAAAGAGGCTGGACGAATCTTGCGGCCAGCCTCTTTTGATTTTTCTGCGTTAATAAAGATTCCATCAAGCCGCGATGTTCGGCGATCAGAGCCCGGGCGGCTCGCCCCTTTAAAACGATTAGATCAGCGTCGTGCGCCCGCGTTTGTCTTGAATGTGAAGGTGGTCGTGCGCTCGCGGGAGATTCTTTTCTGGTCTTTCATCAGAAAGCCCTCTTTGCCGGATTCGGCCTGGGCCAGGGCCGTCTTGAGCGATGCCGGGATGGGCAGCAGTATTCCGATCTCGGTCAGGAATTCGCGGCATGGGCCCGCGCCGGAGAGGCCCAGACGAACGGCTACCTTGCCGTTCTCAAGGTGATGAAAGGCGAAGCGAGTGAACATATCTTCGGCCACAGAGTAGCAATGTTTGCCCGTCACGCCCGAAGCACCCGCGAAGGCTTCGACGAACTCATCGAGGGAGCGCGGCTTGTTTTCCGAACCGGCAAGCGCTTCCCTGACGAGCGGGTCGGCGAGCAGGGCATTGAGGATGTCCGTTTCATCGAAGATGTCTGTGAGTTTCGCGACCTTGCCCGGATTGGCCAGGTCTACGTCCATCTGGTCTTGCTTGTAGAAGACGCTGCCATCCCTGGCGAGGTCAATCGCGGTATATCGCGTCTCTCCGCCCGGATGCGCCGCCCGCTCGCACGCGGAATAGTTGTTATCCCTCAAGCTGATGACGGGGCCGACGACCGACAGCACCGTGAAAGTGCGATCATAAGAGCATTTCTCTACCTCGCCCGTCTCCGGGTCTTTGCTCGCAGCCAGAAACTCCGCGAAGCCTCTCTGGGCCAGTGTCTTTGCAGAGAACAGGACACGGTTCGCGCCTGCGGCGGGGCGTGCGCTGATGTCCGTGGCGCTCCACTGAAACAGGAAGCCGCCGCTGCGGCCCGTCCAGATCGTCCTCTGCTGCGCTGTGGAGGCGAGCGATGCGGGCTCTGAAAGACTTGGGGCCGACCCGGAGTTGACGGCGTAGACATAGGCGCTCGCCGCCATGCACAGGCAGGCAAAGGTTAAGCAGATAAACTTTCGCATAGAGTCGCTCCCGTTTCCCTTGATCGTCTGACAAAGCTTACGGCGCATCCTTTCCGAACGGGCCAGCATGCCAGGGCTCGTGCCGGCTGCGAGCGCGTCAAAGGCTTCGGCGGCGCAAGCGCGGCGGTTGATTCTAACGCTCAAGTCCGAAGAAATACATCGGCCGTCGATCTTATTTACGCCGCCGTGTTAAAGGGTTTGTAACTTGAGGACGCCTGCCTTGACATTCAAGATGGCTGTCTGTAAATTGCGTTTCTGTTCTCTTCCTGCCTTGTAAGCCGGAGAATCACCTGGCCAGGTCTCGGGCAATAAGGTTTTTAAGCGACGACTCGAATCACTGTGCGGCTATTGATCTGCTCACTAAAAGCTGCATCTGCGCGCGGCGGTGCGAGATTTCTCGCGCGTAAAGCTTCATGACCGAATAAAAACCAGCCCCCAAACGCGAAAACCAGGCCATCATTCTGAAAGAACAATTATCTCACGAGAGGAAACACTATGTTCAGTTCCCCTAAAATCAATTTTCCTGTGCGTCGGCAACTCGCCTCATTGTTGCTCATCATTTCATTGGTCGCTCTAGCTCTTCCGTCGCGCTTCATAGAGATCATTCCATCCGCTCAGGCCGCTTCCGCCAACATCGTTATCAGCCAGGTCTACGGCGGCGGCGGAAATTCACAGGCTACATACACACATGATTTTGTAGAGCTATTCAATAGGGGGACTGCGCCCGCGCCTCTTAACGGCTGGTCGATCCAGTACACGAGCGCCACGGGCACGGGCAATTTCGGCTCAAGCCCCACGCTGATTACAGAGCTGCCCGACGTGACGCTCGCGCCCGGCCAATATCTGCTGGTACAGGAGGCCAGCAACGCTGCGGTCGGCTCTCCTCTGCCTGCGCCGTTTGTTACCGACCCGACTCCGATTGCGATGGCGGGCGGGGCCGGTAAAGTTGCGCTCGTCAATTCGAGCACGCCGCTCGGGTGTAACGGTAGCTCGACCTCGCAGTGCACGGCGGCGGCTCTCGCCTCCATAGTTGATCTGGTCGGCTACGGCAACGCCAACTTTTTTGAAGGCACAGGCCCGGCCCCCGCGCTGACTAATACGACGGCTGCTTTTAGAGATGACGGCGGTTGCGTTGACACGGACAACAACGGCGCGGACTTTGCGAATTCTTCCGCGCCTCTTTCGCCTGGCACGCCGAACCCGCGTAACACCGGTACTACGCTGAAGAACTGCGGCGGCACTACGCAGCCTACTTTGTCGGTCGGCAGCGTATCGGTCGATGAGGGAAACAGCGGCACGAAGACGGTCACGGTGACGGTCAGTTTGTCGGCGGCGGCCGGAACGGGCGGCGTGACCTTCAATATAGCCACGCAGGACAACTCGGCCACCATCGCCGATAACGACTACATCGCTTTCAATCTGGTCGGAGAATCTATCGCGCAGGGCTCGACCTCGAAGAGCTATACGGCGACGATCATCGGTGATACTAAGGTTGAGGCGGGCGAGAGCTTCAACGTTAATGTCACGGGCATCACCGGCGCTGCCAACACGTCTGCGCAGGGCAGCGTCACTATCACGAATGACGATGTCACGATCGTACCGATCAACGAGATTCAGGGAAGCGACGCGACATCGCCTCTGCTCAACCAGATCGTCACCACGACGGGCATCGTCACAGGTAAAAAGGCGGGAACGAGCGGCGGCATCTTTATACAGACGCCGGACAACGCGGTGGATACGGATGCCGACGCCGCTGACACCTCCGAAGGTCTCTTCGTCTTTACAGGCAGTACGGTCGCTGCGGTCAACTTCGGCGACCAGGTTCGGGTGACTGGAAGAGTTACGGAGTTCAAGAGGACGGGTGAGCTGGACACGCTCACACAGCTTTCGGGCACTCCGGCAATTACGGTGCTGCCGAGTGATGGAACCCCGCCTCCGGCCCCGCTCACCGAGAGCATCTACGACCCTGCGGCCGCGAGCCGCAATGCTCAATTGGAAAAGTATGAGGGAATGCTCGTCAGCGTTCCGTCCCTGACGGTGACGGAGCCGACCAATAGCTTCGGCGAATTTTACGGAGTCTTCACGGGGCCGCGCCCCTTCCGCGCGCCCGGCATTGAGAGAGGAGACCCCGTGCCCGCCGCCGACAATGGGCCGCTGGCGGGCACGCCGCCGCCCGACGTTCCGCGCTGGGACGGTAACTTCGAGTTGATTATGGTGGACGGCGACGATCAGGCCAACGCCGAAGGCTTGCGCCGGCCGATACTTAATGTGAACGTGGGCGCGCTGGTTGACGGCAATATAACGGGGCCGCTCGATTTCGCATTCGACACCTATAGAATCTCTCTCCTCTACGCTGCGAATCCTACGGTGACGGGCGGCATCACGCAGGCCGTGCCCGCGCCCGTTCGCTCGCCCGGCGAGTTCACGATCTCTTCAATCAACCTTGAGAACTTTGACGACAGCGCCTCCAACTTCTCCACAAAGGTCGAGAAGTCGTCGCTCGTCATCCGCGATGTGCTGCGGACGCCGGACATCCTGGGCGTCATAGAGGTCGCCGATCTCACAACGCTGCAAGCGCTGGCGAATAAAATCAACGCCGACGTTGACGACTCCGCCAGCGTCTCCTATCAGCCTTTACTCGAAGAGGGTATTGACGACTTCTTCATCAACGGTCAAAACGCCAACCGGGCGAACGACCAGGACGTGGGCTTTCTGGTCAACGCGGCGCGCGTCCGTATCATCAGCACCGAGCAGTTCTACAAACACAAAACATTCACTTTCAATAACGTCGAGGATGTTCTACACGACCGTACTCCGTTCCTGCTCGAAGCAGAGGTTCCGCAGGAAGGGACTTCCGACAAGCTGCGGGTGACTGTGATCGTCAATCACCTGAAATCGCTGATCGAGGTTGACAGCCCCGTAACGGGCGCGCGCAACCGCGAGAAGCGCCGTCTACAGGCCGAAGACCTGGCCGATCTGATCGAGGCGCGCAAAAGTGAGAACCTGGTCGTACTGGGCGACATGAACGCCTTCCAGTTCAACGACGGGCTGGTGGACGTGGTCGGCACGCTCAAGGGAAGTCCCGCGCCGCCCTCGCAGGTCGTCGAGCCGAGCATAGATTTTAATCCGGCGACCGGAGGCGAGCGCTGGACTTACACGCTCACCGATCTGGTGGAAACGCTCGACCCGAGCCAGCAGTACTCGTTCGTCTTCGAGGGCAGCGCGCAGGTGCTAGACCACATGCTCGTCAACGATAAGATGCTGGCGCGTCTCGAACGCTTCGCCTACGCGCGCAACAACGCGGACTTCAACGAGGGATTGAGCGCCGACGCCTCGCGTCCCGAGCGGGTATCAGACCATGATGCTCCGGTCGGTTACTTCTCTCTGCCAAACTCCGACCTCTCTTTGACGAAGACGGCCGCCTCCGGCTCAGTATTGTCGGGCGCGGACGCGACCTATACCGTCACCGTCAGCAACGGCTCGGCGGACGCCGCGACCAACGTTGTGATGACGGACCAGATACCGTCGGGCACGACCCTGTCGTCGGAGAATCATCCGGCCGGTTGGACTTGCGCCACCGTGTCCGACGGCGGAGGCAATAAGCTTCAGTGCACGACGCCGTCCATGTCTGGCAATTCGTCCGCGATCTTTACAATGGCGCTCGCCATTGACTGCGCGACCGAGGACAATACGACGATCACGAATACGGCGACGGTCACTACTTCGTCGCTCGATCTGGATGCGGACAACAACTCAAGGTCTGCGACGGCGACGGTCTCCAACCCGGCGCCGACGATTGTCGCGCCGGCCGACGCAAGCTACTCGTGCCCGTCCGAAGTACCGGCGGCCCAGGCGGCGGACGCAACCGTCGGCGATAACTGCGGCACGCCAACGGTCACGGTGACGGAAATGACCAACGGCGGCGCGGGCTCTACGGCCAGCCCGCTCGTAATCACGCGTACGTACACGGCGACTGATTCGGCGGGCCGTAGCGCAAGCGATACGCAGACCATCACCGTCATCGACGCGACGGCTCCTGCGATCACGGGCGTCTCCGTAGACAAGCCCGTGTTGACGCTGCCCAACCATAGAATGGTTGATGTCACGGTCAACTACGCTGCGACGGACAACTGCGGCGGCGCGGTCAACACGAGCCTCAGCGTCTCAAGTAACGAGGCCGTCAACGGTCTGGGGGACGGCGACGCCGCTCCTGATTGGCAGTTGGTGGATGCTCATCACGTGCAACTGCGCGCCGAGCGCTCCGGCCAGGGCAACGGACGCATTTACACGATCACCATTACGGCGACGGACGGCGCAGGCAATACGTCTACCGAAACAGTGACGGTAACTGTGCCCAAAGGCCATTAAAAAGGGTAGGCCGAGGTTCTACACAGTCAGAAAGAGAGGGCTGAGGATGAAAGTTAATGCTTTCATCCTCAGCCCTTTTTCTTGACCGTCTTACTCAACCGCCGACGTGAACGGTCGGGCGTCTCTGCGGATTTTTCTCTGCTTTTCGCAAGACCTCGTGCGTGGTCGGTGCGGTATCACCCTCGCCGAAGGCTATGTACTTGAAGAGATAGGCTAAGGGGTTACCCTCGCTCCATCCGAAGTAGACGTGCGGCAGCTTCCCCGTCTTGTTGCGCAGGTGCAGCAGGAAGGCCGCTATGGCGTTCGGCACGGCCGGGCTTTCTGTTCTCAGCACGCGGTAGCCGTCAACGCGGTCGCCCATGACGCGCAGCACGCCCGCGAACTCCGAGGCGTCGCTCGGGCTGACTTCAAAGAAGATAATCGGCTCGCCCGGCGGGATATGATTATCCTCGCGCTTCTCCCTCTCCTTCATACGATACTCGTCCACGTCGCCACGGTCGCAGCGATTGGCGACAATACGAATCGTGCCGCTCTTCGCCTCCTCTATGATGTCCTGCGCCGCCTCGTCCAGCTCCACTTTTTGCACGCGCAGCTCCGTCGTGCGCCAGACCCTCGACACCAGCGAGGTGAGAATGATCGCGCCTATGAAGAACGACGCGATCTTGATGCCCTCCGGGCGCTCTATGACGTTGACGACGGTCGTATATCCGAAGACGAGCGAGATCAGAAGGAAGGCCCACCACGGCCCACGCTTTCGGCGGACGGAGAGCGTGACGGCGACCGCCGCCGAAGTCATCAGCACCAGCACGCCGGTCGCGTATGCGCCGCCCTGCGCCTCAACGTCCGCCTTGAAGATCAAGGTCACGGCGAAGGCGATCGTGGTGTAAACGATGACGAGCGGCCTGGTCGCCCGCGCCCAGTCCGGGGCCATGCCGTAGCGCGGCAGGTATCGCGGGACGATATTTAGAAGGCCCGCCATCGCGGATGCTCCCGCGAACCACAAAATCAGAATCGTGCTCAGGTCGTAGCCCGTGCCGAACAGATCGCCCATGTACCTGTGCGCCAGATAGGAGAGGGCACGCCCGCTGGCTTCGCCTCCCTCCTGAAACTTCTCTGGCTCGATCAGGGTGGCGGTGACAAAGCTGCTGGCGATCAGGAAGACGCTCATGATGAGCGCCGCCGAGCGCAGGAGCTTGCGCGTGTTGTGGATTCGACCTTGCAGCAGCGCCTGCGCCGTCGGCTCGGGCCTGCGTCCGCTCTTCGTAGAGTGGATCGAGTCCAACTCTTCGTCGCTTAAATTTCTATCGCCACGCACGAGCGGCATCACGGCGACGCCCGTCTCGAACCCCGAGAGCCCGAGCGCGAGCTTCGGGAATAGCAGCAGCGAGATGCCGATCATCAAAAAAGGATTGCCGTGAACCTCAGGGTACGCAAAGAGCGCCTGCTTCCATTCGGGAAAATGCTGCGGGTGCGTCAGCAATTGATAGAGGCCGACCGAAACGACGACCGCGTTCAGCAGCAGATACGCTCCGACGAGCACGACCGCGATGCCGATCGCTTCCTTGAAGCCCTTGATGAAGATCGCGCCGAGCGTGGCGATC
>DASQYE010000719.1:0-5871 GCA_035639355.1 Pyrinomonadaceae bacterium | reverse complement strand
GGCATGCTGCGATGCCGCCCTGCTCGAATCGATTGCCGACTGCGACCGTCTATGGTCATAGATTTAAGTTGGCCCACGTAACCCCAGGCGTTATCGGACGCTTGTGGGCGTCGGTCTTTTCTCTTCCCCGTCGAACGTGATGCGGGGCATCTACGGGCTCGATAGCTTCCGCAGCGTGAAGCTATCGAGCCAGAGTTGGCCGAAGATAGGGCAGACCGCGTCGTCACAGTCCTGGCGGCGCAGGTTGATCCAGATCGCCCGCGTGTTGTCGCCCGTGACGAAATCCAATGTGTAGTCGCGCCAACCTTCGGTCGTCTGCGGCAGCGGTGGCGCGTGGGCCAGGGTGCTCTGGTCTTTACTGTTGGCATCCGTCAGGGCTAGCAGGGGCAGACCGCCCGTCACTATCTCCCGCGTGCGCGCCGCATAGGTCAGGCGGTAACGTGTGCCGGGCTCCACCGGCACGAGCTGCGAGATGAGCGCAAGCGCCGGCTGTGAATCGCCTCGAAAGTCCAGCCGCAGGCTCTGCGCGCCCGTGTGCGGCTCCGTCCGGTCTAAAGAGATGCTGATCGCCGGATTGTCTTTCACCGTACGCCAGCCGAAGGCTTGATCGTCCGCGACGATGCGGTTCTCGAAGCTTCCGTCCGTAACATGTGCGACGCCGCTCCGCGCATCTTCCACGGCCCGGCCGCTCCCCTGGGCCCATAGCTCGTAGGCCGCTTCATACTGCCCCGCGTCGATCAGCTCCCGCGTCAGCGAACGACGCTCCTCGTCCGAGAGTTGGCCCACTCCGCGATAGAGCACGGAAGCCTCTTCGTACTTCCCTCGCTTCAGGAAGAAGCGCGCCAGCTCAAGACGCCAGAGCCTCTCAACGGGCGCGACGATTTTCGAGACGGCCGCCGCATCGCCCCTCGCAGAGGCCCAGGCCATCTGCAGGAGGTTGGACAGAAACGCCGGATCGCTTTCAGCGGCGCGACGAAGCTCCGCCAGGGCCTCGTCCGTGCGGCCCGCACGGAAAAGAAGATTTCCCATCAGCCAGTGCGTCCGGCCGTAATAGGGGGCGAGCCTGACGGACTCTTCGCAGGCGGCGCGTGCTCCCGGCTCATCATTCGCACGGTCGCGTGCCAGAGCAAGCTGATACCAGATGATGTAATCGCGCGGGCGCAAGCGCGCCGCGCTCTCCAGATCCTTGACGGCCTCCTCAACTCGTCCATGATCCAGAAGCACCAGGGCGCGCGAGAGGTGCGCCTCAGGGTCTGCGTCGCCAATTCGCACAGCCTCGTCCGCCGGGGCCAGCAGGTGCGTCTCAAGCGCAGACCTGGCGAGCAGCCTTGCCAAGCCCGCACGTCCCGCGCTCCATATTCCGCCGAGGCAGAACAGTAGCCCTGCGGCCGCCATGACGTAGCGTAAGAAGTGGCCGCGCATCTTCATGATTAGGATATCTTCTCAGGCCGAAGCTGCCGGGCCGAGGAAACGCGCCGCAGGAGCGTTGAAGCTTGGGAACATTGAAGCCTGCCGTGTCGCGGCGTTAAAGATCGCTCGCCGGAAGATAAAATTTGAGATGACTCGCCGGAAGATAAAAGTCGTGCCCTCTTGCGCTAAGAGGGCACGACGCGCGACGCTCTTTCTGTTATAGAGCTTTAACTCGGGCTCGGGTCTGTGCCGCCGCCACCGCCGAGGGTGGTCAAGCCTACAGTGCCGGCCAGCGTGGAAAAGACGATCAACGTCCACTCGGTAGCAGTAAGCCCGCCGCCCGTAGTCCCGCCGATAGTCCCCGCTCCGGCCTGCGCGGCCGCGCCCTGCCCGACGCTTAGGCCACTCCCTCCGGGCCAGTAGCAGACATCCAGCCCCCTCTCCTTTTTATCATTCTGCGCGACCGTTTGTTGCTCGGTCGCCACCTCGGCATTTACGTTCTCCTTTGCCCGGAGAATAACGCAGCCTTGAATGACCGTTACCTTGACGTTGCCGTTCTCGTCAAACTCAAGCTTGAGTCTCGTGTTCGGGGCGATGTCCAGAATGCCGAGCGGGCCCAGATCGATACTCGCCCCGACGTTGTCTGGCGTCTCTATGGTGGAGCCTGACAGAACTGTGCCGCCCGAAGCGACGTTCGTTCCATTAATGATAATCGGTTGATTATTCCGGGTCGTCAGCTTGCCGAGCGGCGGCCCCTGTCCCGGAAAGGAGGCTACGGCGGCGGCGGCCGCTGCTCCGGCGTTCGTGCCGGCCTGCGCCCCCTGTAGATAAAACTGTGCTACGGCGAAGATGAGGAGAATGGCGGTCGCGTTGACGGCTTTACGACGTATTGTAATCATAACGCGCTTGGCTCCCTCATTAGGATGTCCGGGGCTTCGGGTTAGACGGCGAACGCTCTTGAAAAAATGCTCGTCTTCCGGCAGGTTGGAGTTTACTGCCCCGTGCGCTTGGGGGTCAAGAAAAGCGCGCGACGGTTGAAGAACTATTTTTCCCCAAGAAGCCACAGGCTTTATCGCTTCCCCTTGTTAATCACGTCCAGGAGTTGAGCGGCCTTCTCGGGGCTCGTCGCCTTCAGAATATTGTATTGCTCCATGGCGGCACTGCGATTGCCCATGGTCAGGTAGGCGACCGCGAGGCTGACCCTGGCGTCCGCGAAGTCCGTTTTTATACTGACGGCCCGCTTGTAAGCCTCCACGGCCTCCGCGTAGCGCGCCGCCCTGTAATGGGCCGCGCCCATGTTGACGAAGGCTTGAGCGTAGTCGGGCTTGAGCTGCGTCGCCTGCTTGAAAGCCGCTACCGACTCGGCGTATCGACCCAGGCCGTAGTAGGCGAGGCCCAGATTATAGAATGCCGCGACGTAGTCCGGCCTCAGACTGACCGCCTGTTTGAGGCTCTCCACGGCCTCCGCGTAGCGGGCCAGACTGTTATAAACGTAGCCCAGGTTATTATGCGCCTTCGCGTAGTCGGGCTTAAGGCGAATCGCAGAGCGATACGCCTCTATGGCGTCGGCCTGTTGGCCCAGCTTATCGAGCGCATATCCCAGGTTGTTGTAGGCGATGGCGTTCTCCGGCCTCAGTTGATTCGCGCGTCTGAGGGCGGCGGCGGCTTCCGCAAACTGGCCCATGTTATTGAGCGCATTGCCCAGGTTGCTCTGCGCCTCCTGATAATCGGGCTTGATACGAAGCGCCTCACGGTAGGATGCGGCAGCCTCGCCGTAACGGGCCGACATGTAATAAGCGTTGCCCAGGTTGTAGTGCGCCTCTGCGTATTTCGGCTCAAGCTCGACGGCACGCTTAAAGGCGTCGATCGCTTCCGCGTACTGTCCCGCGCCGTAGAGGGCCGCGCCCAGATTGGCCAGCGATTCGGCATCTGCCGCGTTCAGCCCCGTAGCTTTCTTGAAAGCCTCAACCGCTTCCGCGTACTTGCCAGTTTTGTAGAAGGATGCGCCGAGGTTATTGAAGGCCACCGAATCTTCGGGGCTGAGACTGACGGCCTGTTTGAGCGCTTCGATCGCCTCCGCATAACGCTCCTGCCTGTTATATAGAAAGGCTAGGATGTTGTAGGTATCGGCCTCGCCGGGTCTGAGGCGCGCCGTCGCCTTGTAGGCTTCGACGGCCTCTGCCTCTTTGCCCGAGTTGAAGTATGCCTCGGCCATGCTTTCGTACGCTTCGGCCCAATCGGGTCTCAAAAGGGTCGCCCGCTTGAAAGCGAGCGCGGCCTCCTCGTTTCGACCGAGCTGGCTGTAGGCGTTGCCAAGATTGAAGTGGGCTTCAGCATCGTCCGGCCTGAGGCGCACGGCCTGCTTAAATGCCTCGACGGCCTCCGCGTATCGGTTCGCGTTGAAATAGCTCGCGCCCAGATTGTTGTAGACCAGAGCATTATCGGCCGCCAGCTCAAGCGCCTTCTTATAAGCCTCAACCGCTTCCGCGTACTTGCCCGCGTCGTAGAGATCATCTCCCTTGCCGACAAATGCCTCGGCCGTTGAGGCGGCAGCAGCAGCCGCAGACGCGCGCGCGCCGCCGCTGCCGTCGGCCGCTCCATTTGCCGCGCGGGTTTGACGAGCGTCTCGTCCACGATTGCTTGCGATTTGTCCCGTGAGAGACTGCGACGAGCGACGCATGATAGGCCGCACGACGTTTCTCACAATTCTGGCAGCGCCGCCCGCCAGGTCGCCCAGCCTGGCCACGCCGCCCGAAAGATCGCGTATCTTGAGCAGCCTCTTAAAAGCGACGCTAGCGCCGCCCATAATGTCCTGCGCAGAAAGCGCGCTCGCGCCGCCGCGTATGTCCGTCGAGCCGCCCCTTAAGTCCTGCGTGCGCCCCCTTCCGCTCACATCGCACAGCAGGCTCAGGGTCAATACGCAGACCGCGATTCGCGTTATAAGGGGCGACTCTTTCATAAATCTCACCTCGGGTTAACTACGAAATCTCACCTCGGACAACCATCTAAGACTTATTCGCGCACGGGCACGCAACCGGCAAAGAAGATGCCTGGGCCCGCTCTTTGTATGGAACGAGCGCGGCCGGCCGTTTTTGCGTTTGCTCGACTAGTGCGCCGAATAAAAGGCGACCGGACAACTGGCGGCCGAATCTTCTTAGCGTAATTAGCGGCGCGTCTTCGCAGGCATTCGTTGCTCCTTCATCGCGTCATCTTCAGACTGCGCGTGCGCCGTCGCTATGACTATAAGGACGACACACACGATGGCGTTGGCCGTGATGTGCAGCCCGAAATCGAAGAGGCTGTGCAGGGCCACGCCGAAGAGCCCTACCGTTGCGCCGAAACAGGCCGCGCGCCCCCCTGTGTCGGCCGAGCGCAGGCGCGCGCGTATGCGGCGCACCAGCTCAAATAAGAACCAGGCCGTGAGCGCAGCGCCGATCAGGCCGCCGCTTGCCAGAATCTCAAGGTAATCGTTGTGCGCCCGCTGAGGCGTATAGAACCCCGAAGCATCGTGAAAGGGAGTGATCGCTATCCAGTAACCGCCGAAGCCGGAGCCAACTATTGGGTGCGACTCGATCAGCTTCCAGGTCGCTCGCCACAGCTCCAGACGGCTCGCGCCGTAGCGTCCCTCCGCCTTCAATTCGCCCGGCACGTTCTCGAAACGAGAGACCATCGGCTCGCCGCCGATCCAAACGATGCTCAGCAGGACTCCCGCCGCCAGTAACAGTACCAGGACGACGCGCGCGACGCGCGTGCCAGTCAGACGCAGCAAGCGGCCGAGCCATCCGCCCTCGCTCTCCTCATATACGCGTTCGCGGCGAAGGCTTTTCCAAAGGAGCGCGACGAGGGTCAGTTGCGCCAGGGCGCTCAGCAGGCCGCCGCGCGAGGCCGAAAGCATCAGGGCCATCCACAGCGGTAAGACGACCGCCGCGTAGACTGGCAGTTGTTCGCGCCGAACGCTGCGGCCCACCACCAGGCCCACCACCAGTCCGAGCGCCATCTCCATCAAAAAGGCGAAGTGGTTGCGATTGACGAACTGCGCGTAACCCTCCCAGGGTCTCAGTCGCGGCAGGATTAAAAGAGAGGCATGGCCCCCGGTCGCCTGCCGCAGCATGCCGAAAAGAGCGCTCGCCACCCCTACACCCAGCACCAGGTAAATAAGTGCGCGCAGGCGGCGCTCTCCCGTGGTGTAACCGAGCAGCAGCACGAGCGCCAGCATGAGCGCGAGCAGCCTGAAAGCGAAGAGTCGCGTTTCATATGCGTCCGCGCTGATCGCCTGCCAGGCGGTGGGGCCGCCGATGCCGCCCGCTCCCGCGTTCTCTTTGCCGGGCAGTAGCGGCACGCTCTGCAAGACGCAGAATAAGACCAGGGCGAGAAGGGGAAGAAACAGGCGACGCTCCGGGACGCGCCATGCTCCTCCGGCGAGCAAGCCCTGTATGATCCACAAAGCCGTGAGCGCGAAGA
>DASQYE010000718.1:0-2575 GCA_035639355.1 Pyrinomonadaceae bacterium | reverse complement strand
TCCTCAACCTCGCGCGCAACCCTCGCACGCCGATTGCCACCGCCGTCACCCTCCTGACGCGCATACACAATCGCGACCTACAGGGCATCTCGCAGAATCGCAACGTCTCGGAGGCCGTGCGCCGCCAGGCGTATCGCCTGGTGCAAACTCGCACGGGCCACTGAAAGGGTTTGACAACCCCCTGGCCCACCAATAGAATCCACCCGACCGATACCCTTCCCCGCCCTTTATGTTGATCGAACTCCCCCGTTCGCTTCGCAGGCAGCTTTCGCTCTCTTCTTCCAACGGAAGAAGACGGCAAGGCAAGCAATAACCCCTGACGTGCGCAAAACCAAAGGCCGCTTCCCTCGCAGATAGAGAGAAAGAGGATTACGAGATGCACATACTTGCCTGGATTATCTTCGGATTGATCGCCGGTATAATCGCCAAGATTCTGATGCCCGGCGACGACCCCGGCGGTTTCATAGTCACTATCCTGCTGGGAATCGCGGGCGCGATCGTCGGCGGTTTTCTGGCGGGTCTGCTCGGGTTGGCCGGCGAAACAGGGAGTTTCGGGGATAGGGGTTTTCTTATCCGTCTGGTCTTCGCCGTTATCGGCTCAATCATTCTCCTGGCCCTCTATCGCATGATCGCCGGAAGACGAACCTGAAAACAGCGACGAGTGACATAAAAAACAGTGACAAGTTAAATGCTTGTCTTCTGCTCGTCACTTGTCACTCGTCACTGCCCTTAAAATATCTCGGAGCCTTTGCGCATGACGGACCACGCCACGTCCGTCAGCGTGTGGCTCGCCGCGCCCCACCATAACCCGGCCAGTACGGCCCATACGGCGTGACGGCCGACGCTATGGCTAACGCTCGCCTCGATGGCCCGGAAGGCTTCTGCAAAGCGCTCGAAATCGGGCGGCGCGCCGCCCACAAGCGCCGCCCGCAGGTAGACGGCCGCCAATGCGACGAGCGTGAGGACTACCGCAAAATAGATGACGCGTATCAGCGTGCCGAAAATGATGCCGTGCGACCACCTGGAGCGATGTTTGAACAGCATGCGATAGGGCAGCCATAGAAAGCGGAAGACGCCCCAGCGCGTGTACTGGCGCGACTGTATATCCAGATCGGGGCCGAACATGAAGCCGCCGAAAAGCATCGCGGCGGTCGCCGCCAGCGCCAGCGCCAGACTTCCCCCGAGTCCCCACGCCGCCACGAACGTCGGTACGGCGAGCAGCGTTGTGATGGCGTCGTGCGTTTTTCCTGAAGGCATTCCCCGAACCCCTTCCGCCTATTTTAACCTGTAATGTTCAAATGACCAGCCCGCTTTTTCGCCGGCTTCCCGAAGTGGGCCTATACGCTTCGTCCTGAGGCTGCTTCCATATTGCCACTTACTAAGCATGTTGCCTCTCCAGCGATTTATGTTATCCTCCGCCGAGAACCGGACCGACGTGAAGAGAAAAACAGGACTTGTAAAAACTTCGACAGATAGCTTGATATAGGGGCGGCCCCTCACCTTCACTGCGAATTCTATCGCGGAAAAGCCTGCCATCCACAAATTTCCAGCCCACCCCATCCTGTTTCGTCTTAAGGTCTCGTGTATACGGTTGAATAAAAAAATATAAGGCTATCACAATATCAGGAGGAGAATTGGTATGAACCGGCCCTTCAGTACCTCGGCAATCAAGGCTGCCCGCGAGAATCAGACCGCAGGGCAAACTACGCGGCAACTTTTGATAGGCGCAATTACTCTGGCCGTCTTCGCTGCTCTCTATCTCTTAATCGGCGGCGCGTCGGCTGCACCACCATCCCCTATCGTCGCAGGGTCGTTGCAAAGCGCGCCGCCCACGACCGCACAGGTGCGCGAAGCTTATGGACAACTGCCTTTGAGTTTTGAGGAGAATCGCGGACAGGCGGCTGAGTCATTCAACTTTCTGGCACGCGGCGCGGGCTACATGCTCTCGCTCTCCCCGACCGAAACCGTCTTTGCCCTGACTCAAAGGTCTGATGAACAGGCGCAGAGCGGCAAGACTTCGCAGGTGGGCCCATTCGATAATGATGGCGCGGCGACAAAGGCCAAGAGTGATACAGGCACTTCCAACGCTCCCCATTCCAAGCAACAGACGAAGGTGCTGCGGATGAATCTCCTCGGAGCAAACAGGGGCGCGGCAGTTCAAGGCTTGAACGAATTAGAGGGCAAGGTCAACTATTTGACAGGCAACGATTCGGAGCGGTGGCGGACGAACATCCGGACATTTGGCCGCGTGCGGTACAACGAAGTCTATCCGGGTATCGACCTGGTGTATTACGGCAACCAGAGGCTTTTGGAATATGACTTCGTGGTTGCGCCCGGAAGTGATGCGCGGGCGATTGCGCTTGAGTTTGCGGGCGCGGACAAAGTCGAAGTAAGCGCGGCGGGCGAGTTGCTGCTTACCCTGGGCGAGAGTATCGTCCGGCAGCCGAAGCCCGTCGTCTATCAGGAGCTGGGCGTCGAGCGGCGAGCGATGGAGGGCGGCTACGCGGTGGACACGCGCGGGCGTGTCAGCTTCCACATTGGCGAATACGACCGCAGCGCGCCGCTCGTCATTGAT
>DASQYE010000717.1:0-4555 GCA_035639355.1 Pyrinomonadaceae bacterium | reverse complement strand
TAAATCCACCCCTCGGACGGCGTCTCGATCTCAAGCCGAACCAGCTCGCCCGCCTCCACTTCGTCCGAGGTAAGTATAAAGCAGCCCGTGGCGCTGATGTCGCTGATGGTTCCCTCGCGCCGCGCCAGCACGCCCTCCCAGCGCGCATTCAGATTTACCCGCACGCGCTCTGCTATTCTTCGCTCGCTCATCTTGAAATCACCGGCCGGGGAATATTTGAAACCGGACGCGCCTTCCTCGGGCCGCTACGCGCGCGCGCCCCCCTCTCTCTTTGTCGTGCCTGCTCCGCCGTATGTGTGTCGCTTGCCAGAGAGAGCGGGCCCGCCCGGTCTCTTCTCAAAGGCGCGCGAGGCTCTACCGAATTCTTTCCTCGCTCTTTTCGCCGATGCCGTCAACCAGCTCCAGGCCCCCGCCGCCGACGAATTTCTTCAGATCGTCGAGCGAAGAGATTTTGAATTGCCTGTATAGAATGCTCGCTGTCTTCAGTCCTATGCCGCTCACCCTGAGCAGGTCGAGGACGCTTTCGGGCGTCTCGGCCAGGAGCTTCTCCCAGGCATCGAACGTTCCCTTTTCCAGCAGCTCGATGATCTTGCCGCTGATGGCCTTGCCTACGCCAGGGATCGCCAGCAAGCCTTTCGCGCCGTCTTCGGCGGCTATCTTCCGCATCGGAGTCGGCCAGGTCTCGATGACCTCGGCGGCGTTGCGATAGGAGCGTATGCGGTAACGATCGTCGCCGCGAATCTCCATCATGGCCGCGAGCCGGTTGAACCGCTCGGCTATCGCCTCGTTATCCATACGTCGTGCCCGCTTCCAACCGAATAAACCCATCACCCAAACCATTATACAGGACGAAGGCCATAACTAATCAGGCATCGAAACCAAAGAAAAAATAGTCTAAACTGCCTCCCTCCGAGTTTTTAAATCTATTTTATGGGAATCACAATGGTATCAAGGAGACTCTTCGGCGCGCTCGCGGTCGCGCTCCTTCTCGTTTCGACTCTCACGCCAAGGCCGGCGCTCGCCGACGAAGGCATGTGGCCCTTCAACAACGTGCCGAAGGACGAGATCAAGCGTCGCTACGGCTTTACGGTGACGGATGCGTGGCTCAGGAAAGTGCAGCTTGCGTCTGTGCGTTTCAACAATGGCGGGTCGGGCGCTTTCGTCTCTCGCGACGGGCTCGTGCTGACCAACAATCACATCGCGGAGGATACGCTCTCGAAACTGAGCACGGAGGCGAAGGATTATATGAAGGACGGCTTCCTAGCGCGCACGCGCGCCGAAGAGGCCAAAGCGCCAGACCTTGAGCTAAATCTACTGATGAGCATAGAGGACGTGACGGCGCGCGTGGCGGGCGCAACGAAGCCCGGCATGACGGCGGCCGAGGCCAGCTCGGCGCGCGACGCCGAGATCAGGGCCATCGAGGATGAATCGAACAAGGCGACCGGCTTGCGCTCGGATGTAGTCACGCTCTACCAGGGCGGCCGGTATGATCTTTATCGCTACAAGCAGTATACGGACGTGCGACTGGTGTTTGCGCCGGAGGCGGCCATAGGATTCTTCGGCGGCGACCCGGATAACTTCGAGTTCCCGCGCTACGATCTGGACATGGCGCTCTTTCGCGTCTATGAAAACGGCCAGCCCATCAAGGTCGAGAACTATTTCGCCTGGTCAAGGAAGGGCGCGCGCGAAAATGACCTGGTCTTCGTCTCCGGCAATCCGGGCTCGACGGGTCGTCTGGATACGGTCGCGCACCTTGAGTACCTGCGCGACACCGGATTGCCCTTCCAGTTGAAATGGTACGACAACCGTCTAGCGGCTTTGCGCCGTTACAGCGCGCAGGGGGAGGAACAGGCGCGCCGGGCCGAATCTGAAATCCTCAGCATAGAGAACGCGCTCAAGCTCTGGCGTGGGCAACTGGAGGGCTTGCGCGATAAAGCGATAATGGCGAAACGCGTGAGGGCCGAAGCCGAGTTGCAGCGCGTGATCGCGGCTGATCCGAAGAAGCGGCAGGAGTACGGCGCGGCCTGGGACGCGATAGCCAGGGCGCGCAAGTCGCTCGCATCTTTCGAGCGCGAGAGAAGATTCCTTGAAAGCACTACGGGCTTCAAGACCGCCGGGTTTCAGTCAGTCCTCTTCGACATCGCGCGCAAGCTCGTGCGTCTGGCCGCAGAGAGCAGCAAACCTAACGAGGAGCGGCTGCCGGATTTTACGGACGCCGCGCGCGAAACCCTTGAGCTGGGCCTCTACTCAAGCGCCCCCATCTATAACGATTTCGAGAAGGCGAAGCTCGCGGCCTCGCTCGCCTTCATGCGCGACGAGCTGGGCGCTGATAACGCTCTGGTGCGAAAGGCGCTCGCGGGCAAATCGCCCGAGGCGCGCGCCGCCGAGCTGGTTGACGGAACCAGGCTCAAGGAGGTCGAGTACCGCAGGCAGTTGGCCGCCGGTGGATTGAAATCAATCGAATCGGCGACCGATCCGATGATCGTGCTGGCGCGCTCCGTTGACCCGGAGGCGCGCGCCGTGCGCAAGCGCTACACGGACGAGGTCGAAGGCGTCGAGCACGACGCCTACGCCAAAATCTCGCGCGCATTGTTCGACATCAACGGGACGAAGATGTACCCGGACGCGACCTTCACGCTGCGGCTCGCCTTCGGTACTGTCAAGGGCTACAAGGAGAATGGGAAAACCGTCCCTCCCTTTACTGACTTCGCGGGACTCTACAGGCACTCGGCCGAGCACAATAACCGGCCTCCGTACCAGTTGCCCGCCCGCTGGGTTGAGCGAAAGTCCGCGCTCGATTTGAAGACGCCCTTCAATTTCGCCGCCGCGCTGGATTCGACTGGCGGCAACAGCGGCTCGCCCGTCATTAACCGCGACGCCGAGCTTGTAGGCCTTCTCTTCGACGGCAATATACAATCGCTCATCGGCGATTACGTCTACGACGAGACGCAGAACCGCTCGCTGTGCGTGGACACGCGCGCGATGCTTGAGGCGCTTCGCAAAGTCTACGGCGCAAACGAAATCGCCGACGAGCTGACCAGGTAAAAGACCGTGCGAAGGGATACGCACGTTGAGCCGACCCGCGCTCTGACATAGCAGCGCGCGGCGAGAATCGAGCCGCCGCGCGCCGGGCGACCGCGTCACGGCCGGGTTGAGGATGAGATGGCTGCTAACTCGCCGTCGGCTGCTGTGACTTGCCGACTGGTCTTGACCTGCGCCGCGCGAGCGAAGTATACCCAGCGAGCGTGTGAGGTGATACAATCCGCCGCCCATGACTAAGTGCCCCTCGTGCTCGCAAGCGATACCCGAGGAGAGACAGTCCTGCCCTTCCTGCGGGACTGCGCTTGAGGACTCCTTGACGCCCACACGACGGCTCGCGGACGAGCCCAACTACGCTTCCGCCAGGAAAGATTCCGAGGGCCGCAGAGTCGCGCCGGGCAAAGCGCGCACGGCAGCCTCTTCATTCAGCTCGATCGATGATGCGCGGTTCGTTCCGGGGACGATACTGGTCGAGCGCTATCGCATCGTCGGATTGATTGGTCGCGGCGGAATGGGCGAAGTCTACCGCGCCGATGATCTCAAGCTGGGCCAGCCGGTCGCGCTCAAGTTTCTGCCGGAATCGCTCTCGGGCGACGGCGCGGCGCTGGCTCGCCTTCACAGGGAAGTGAGAGTGGCGCGGCAGGTCTCGCATCGCAACGTCTGCCGCGTTTACGACATTGGCGAAGTTGACGGCCAGCAATTCCTCTCCATGGAGTTCATCAAGGGAGAAGAGCTGTCGTCGCTGCTCAGACGCATCGGCCGCCTGCCCGCCGACAAGGCGCTTGAGATCGCGCGCCAGCTCTGCGCGGGCCTGGCCGCCGCGCACGATAACGGCGTGCTCCACCGCGACCTGAAACCCGCCAACGTGATGATCGACGGGGAGGGCAACGTGCGCGTCCTGGATTTCGGACTGGCGGGGCTGGAAGAAGAGTTTGGCGAGGACGAGATGCGCGCGGGCACGCCCGCCTACATGGCCCCCGAACAACTGGACGGCAAAGATGTCACGGTCAAGAGCGACATCTACTCTCTGGGCCTTGTGCTCTACGAAGTCTTCACGGGCAAGCGCGCCTTTGAAGCGCGCTCGCTCCTTGAGCTGATCGAGTTGCGTAAGACAGGGACGATGCCCACCAGCCCGTCCAGCCACGTCAAGGAACTCGATCCCCTGGTCGAGCGCGTTATCCTTCGCTGCCTGGAACGCGAGCCCGAAGAGAGACCCGCTTCGGCCCTTCAAGTCGCCGCCGCGCTGCCGGGGGGCGACCCGCTGGCGGCGGCGCTGGCGGCGGGCGAGACGCCCTCGCCCGAGATGGTGGCCGCCGCGCCCAAGGAAGGAGCGCTCAAGCCGCCCGTAGCCCTCGCGCTGCTCGCTTCCGTCCTCGGACTCTTTGCCCTCGTCAGCTTCTTTTCAAAGCAGGTGGCTTTGTATCGCATGGTTCCGCTCGACAAGTCGCCGGAGGTGTTGAAGGAACGAGCGCGCGAGGTAGCCAAGAAACTGGGCTACGCCCAACCGCCTACCGAT
>DASQYE010000716.1:0-4946 GCA_035639355.1 Pyrinomonadaceae bacterium | reverse complement strand
GCAAGCGCCTGCGCGCTGCGCTGCGCGAGGCGAGCGCCGCGCAGGAAGCGGATGAGCTGATCGTGACGGACGAGACGCGCCCCTCGACTGTGAAGACGCGCATCATCGCCCACAATCAGCTAGTGGTGCGCGCAGACCGCGAGCGGCGCACGCCCGTCGATGCCCAAACCGAAGACCGCATCATCAACGTCTTGCGGAAGGCGATCAGCCAGGCGCACGCTTTCGTCGTTTCCGATTATGACAAGGGCGCGGTGACGCCGCGCATACTTGGCGAAATCCTTCCGCTCGCCTACGGGCTCGGCATTCCCGTGCTGGTTGATCCTAAGGTGCGCAACTTCGACGCCTACCGCCCGGCGACGCTCGTGACGCCGAATCATCACGAGGCCCTTCGGCTGACGGGCACGGACGAGGACACGGATGAGGGATTAAAGCGCGCCGCGCGCTCTATACGCGAGCGACTGGGCTGCGATTCCGTCCTGATTACGCGCGGCGAGCGCGGCATGATGCTGCTGGAAGGCGCTCTTGAGCCTGTTTACGTCGAGACGGCGGCGCGTGAGGTTTACGATGTGACGGGAGCGGGCGACACCGTGATCGCTACGCTCGCCGCATCGCTCGCCGCCGGAGCGTCCACGCTCGAAGCGGCCATTCTCGCCAACCATGCCGCCGGAATCGTCGTCGGCAAAGTCGGCACGGCCATCGCCAGCGCCGACGAGTTAATCAGTTCGATGCGTCACGGCCTGTAAAGCGGTTGGCCCAATCTACTAAAAGAGAGAGACACTTTTTCGGATGAGGACGAGTTACCCCCGGCTCGCCATCGCAAGCGCGCTTCTCCTTCTAGTCGCCCTCCTGGCTTCGTGCCACAGGGAGACGGCAAGAGAAGTTTTGAGAATCAGGATTAAGCGCGACCCGACGCACCTGGCCGTCGGACAAACGGCGCAGCTCACGGCCTTTCAGGAATATCGCAGGCGGGCGGGCGAGAGCGGGGCGGCGAGCGCCGGGCCCGTGCGCGATGTCTTGCGCGAGCAGGTCGCCGCCCGTTGGAGCGTCTCCGACGAGACGCTTCTCTCGCTCGGCGAGGGCGGATCGGTCGCCGCGCTGCGCCCCGGCCGCGTGACGATCAGGGGCGTATGGGAAAACCGTGAGGATTCGACGACCATAGAGATCGTGAGCAATCTCAGACCCGAACGATTGCCGCAGATAGAGGTTCGCGGCGCGGCGTGCCGGCCACAGTCGATTGAGCTGCGGCTCGATCGCGACCGCACGCTAGGCTTTCAACTGAGCTTCGACGAGGGCGACTGTCAGGACGTAAACGTGAAGGTGCGAGCGCCGGACGAGCAGCTTCCCTGGGAGTTTCCCTTCGACGGCGGGCGGCTTCGTCTTTCGAGCGCGCGCGGCAGCGTCGCCAGCGGCGTGGCGCGCATTGAAGGCAAGGGCGAAGTCTCGTTTACGGTCTGGTCGGAGGGCGCGGGAGCCTTCCCCCCATCGCTCGCGGGCAAGACTGTGCTTCTCTTAGGCGATTCGATGGCCGAGGGCTTGCGGCCCTCGCTTCAAAAAAGGGTCGAGGCGGCGGGCGGGCGATTCGAGGCCGACGCCTGGCAAAGCTCCACGATCATAGGATGGGTGGGAACCGGTAGACTCAAGCAGATGATAGAGCGCTACCGGCCGGACATCGTCTTCATCTCGCTCGGCTCCAACGAGCTACAGGCGCGTAAGCCCGAGGGGCGCGCGCCGCTCGTCAAGCGTATGGTTGAGGCGCTTGGCGCGCGGCCCGCTTACTGGATTGGCCCACCGAGCTGGAAGACGGATCGGGGGCTGCTGCGCGTCATCGAAGAGAATTTCCAGCCGGGCCGTTTTTACAACGCCGGTAATCTACAGGTGACGCGCCAGCGCGACGGCAAGCATCCAACTACGGAGGGCTTCGCGCAGTGGACTGAGCTGGTCTGGGACTGGTACACGCTCGAAAGCAGGGACGAAAGGCGGAATGCGGAAGGATGAAAGTAATGATACGGCTTCTTGATCGCGTTTACTTCCGCCTCCCGTCCTCAGCCGTCAGCCTCGCTTTCAGGGGTCGCGTCTCGCCTTTGATAAGCTTTCTGCTGTTGATAGCGGTCGGTTGCGCGCCGCTTACGCCTGTAGGGGCACGGCAGCAGCAGGAGGGGCAGCCGCCGCAGCAAAGGCGCGAGCGTAGAGTCGGCACGCCCGCGACTGGCACGTCTACGGGGGCGGCCGCTGCTGTCCGGTCGGCGGCGGCCGCAGGTGCGCCGAGGACGCTTGAAGAGCTGCGCGCGCGCATCCAGGAGGTGCTCAGGCGTCCGGAACTGGCGGCCGCGCAGATGGCCGTCAAGGTCGCTTCGCTCGATAGCGGTCGCACTCTGTTTGAAGAGAACGCGGGCAAGCTGCTCGTGCCCGCCTCGAACATGAAGCTGTACACGGTGGCGGCGGCGCTCGACCGTCTCTCGCCCGACTTTCGTTTCAAGACTTCCGCCTATGCGGTCGCGCGTCCCAGTGCGGCGGGGACTGTGCGCGGCGACCTTATCATCTACGGGCGTGGCGACCCCACATTCAGCGCGAGCCTGAACGGCGGCGATTACTTCAAAGCGATTGACGCGCTGGCCGAGCGCATCGTGGCCGCCGGGCTCAAGAGCGTCGAGGGCGATCTGGTCGCCGACGAGACCTATTTCACGGGCGCGCCGCAGGGCTTCGGCTGGGAGTGGAGCGACCTGACCTGGCACAGCGGGGCCGAGGTGAGCGCCCTGTCAGTCAACGACAATGCGCTCGACCTGATCGTCAAACCTGGCGCACGCGCGGGCGCGCCTTGCACTGTCACGACTGGCCCGCCGACGCCGCTGGTCACGATCAGGAACAGCACGACGACGACCGCGCGCGGCACGCGCAGAGAGCTGAGCGTTTATCGCGGTCTCGGCGAGAATGTGATAGAGGTGGGCGGAAGCCTGCCGTTGGACGACCCTGGCTGGACGGCGGGAGTGGCCGTGTCGCGCCCGGCACTCATGTTCGTCTACATGCTGCGCTCGTCGCTCGCCGCTCGCGGAGTCAGCATAAGGGGCCGCACCAGAAGCGTTGACGCGCACACGCGCTCCGCAGCGCCGCTTGAAACCTCCGCGCTCGTCGAGATAGCGAAGGTGGAGTCTGAGCCACTGAGCATGATCGCCGGACAGACGCTCAAGCCGAGCCAGAATCTTTACACGGAGCTGATCCTGCGCGCGCTCGGCAAAGCGAGGCCCACGGACTTGAAGCTTTCGAGCGAAGAGGCCGGGATTGAAGCCGTCAGGGATTTTCTCAGGGAGGCCGGGATTGATGCGGGCGAGGCAGTTTTCACAGACGGCTCGGGGCTCTCCCGGCGCGACCTCGTGACCGCCAACGCCACCGTCCGGCTGCTCACGTATATGAGCCGCCATCGCTACGCGAATGTCTTTCGTGCGGCGCTGCCGTTGGCGGGCGTCGAGGGCACTTTGGAGAATCGCATGAAGGAGACTCTGGCTGCGGGAAACCTGCGCGCCAAGACGGGCACGCTCTCGGCCGTCGCCTCGCTCTCCGGCTATGTGACGAGCGCGTCGGGCGAGCGCCTGGTCTTTTCCATCATGCTCAACAATTATCCGGAAAGCCCCCTCGTGCACCGCAATCACATAGACAACATCGCCGTCCTGCTAGCATCATTTAAAGGCAGCGACAAGTGACCCGGTGACGAGTGACAGGCAAGAGGAAAAGCTTTAACTTGTCACTCGTCACCGGGTCACCAACTACTGTTCTCTTATGCGCTTTATAAAGTTTGAAGGCTTCGGCAATGACTACATCGTCTTCGAGGCGGGCGAGGTGGCCGGGGTCGAACGCTTCGACGAGTTTGTGCGCGCCGTCTGCGATCGTCATTACGGCGCGGGCGCGGACGGCATCGTCACACTCGGCGGGGCGGGCGTAGAGGGTGCGGATGCGGAATCCACGGGTGCGGATTTCGTCGCTCGCATCTTTAACGCGGACGGAAGCGAGGCCGGGCTGTCCGGCAACGGCACGCGATGCGCCGCCGCATATCTGCATTACACAGGGCTCTGGTCGCGCGCGGAGCTGCGCCTGAAGACGCTCGCGGGCGTGAAGCTCTATCGCCTGCGCGAGCGCACGGGTGACGGCCATTACTGGTTCGATTCGGAGCTGGGCCAACCGCGCTTCGACAGCGCCTCGATACCGATGCTGGCGGACACTGCCCTGGAGCGCGTCGTCTCGTACCCGCTCGTCGTAGACGGCGAGACGTGGCCCATCACCGCGCTGAGCATAGGCAATCCGCACTGCCTGATCTTCGTCCGCGATTTCGAGGCTGTGGACTGGCGGCGCGCAGCCTACATGATCGAGTCGCACCAGCAATTCCCTGAAAGAATCAATGTCACGTTCGTGCGCGTGCTGGATCGCGAAAATATAGAAATCCGTATTTGGGAGCGCGGCGTCGGCGAAACGCTTTCGTCCGGCACTTGTTCGTGCGCGGCGGCGATTGCTTCAATCGTTAACGGCAGGACAGAGCGACGCATAAACGTAGCGACGCCGGGCGGGCGACTCGAAGTCTTGTGGCGCGAAGACGGGGAGGTCGTACTGACGGGGCGGGCCGATGTGGTTTACAGCGGCCAGTGGTTAGGCAGCCGAAGCGCTCAGTGATAATGAGCGAAACCGGAACGCCGGGTTGCGCCGTGGATGCGAATAGAGCAAGGATGCATCTCTCCTTAATAGTTGAATCGTGAAACCCGGACTTGATTCAAAGTGATGGGCTTGACATGGCCCACGTTTAAAAAGTAGATTCACTGCGCGTCGAATCTTCCGCTGGCGAAAGCTCAAAATCTTGCCAGCCTTACGAATCCAACCGCCCTCAAGAAGGGAGACTCAATGCTGAAAAATAGAGTCCTAGCCATACTTCTCTTTCTTTCGCTCACCGGCATGGTATGCGCCGG